>VHBD01000012.1 GCA_016872125.1 Sphingomonadales bacterium | reverse complement strand
CCATTGCAGGTTGGAAGCCTGATTTTATTTTGGTTCGCTACTGGACTCCGTGGTTGGCCGCCTCCTTGGGTTCGGTGATGCGTCTTTTGCCGAGCATGGGTTGCAAGGCTCCACGAATCCTCTTGGCCGATAATTTGTTGCCCCATGAATCCTTTCCTTTAACAGGTCCCCTAAACCGATGGATCCTGGGAGCAACCGATGGTCTAGTGACCTTGTCAGAATCGGTTGGCGGCCAGGCGGAAGCATTTGGTTATCATGGTCTTCGTAAGGCCCTCAAGCACCCGGTTTACGATCATTTTGGCCCCAGGTTGGACCGTGACGTGGCCTGTAGCCGGATTACTTTGGAACCTGGTTTTCGTTACCTTTTGTTTTTTGGACTAATACGATCCTACAAGGGTTTGGATTTGTTGTTGCAAGCTTTGGCCTGCTCGGATTTCCCTTTTTGGTCTAGTCCTGAGGGTAAAGGTTGGAAATTGCTGGTCGCAGGAGAATTTTATGAAAATCCGCAGCTTTACCTGCAGCTCATTCAGGATCTTGGTCTGGCCGATCGGGTGGTGTTGAGGACTCATTTTATTCCGGACGAGCAGGTTGCCTCATACTTTTCGGCGGCTGAGGCGATGGTCTTGCCTTATCGGCATGCCACCCAAAGCGGTGTGACCCAAGCGGCCTTGCATTTTGGCTTACCGTTGGTGGTGACCAAAGTGGGAGGGTTGGCAGAAGTATTGGAAGGATCAGGGGCGGGGGAATTGTGCGATCCCGACGAAGTCTCCTTGGCAGTGGCGCTGCAGCGATTTTGTACCTCCACAGACCGTGAGGCTTATCGCGTGGCTATGCAAGGTTTGAGCGAATCGTACCGTTGGGAGCCCTTTGCAAGGGAGGTGATTGGACTTGCTCAGGAGGCCGCATTGTTGCGGGCATGATCCGCCAGAAATTGGGCTAATCCTTTGTCGGTGAGAGGATGGTGGAGCAGGCCTTCAATGGCTGAGAGAGGGCATGTTACGACATCAGCGCCGGCCTCGGCGCATTGCACAATGTGCAGGCTGCTGCGAATCGAGGCGGCAAGAATCTTGGTGGTATAGCCTTGAACTCGGTAAATCTGAACAATTTGTGAAATGAGTTCTATTCCCGCCATGTTAATATCGTCTAACCGTCCAATGAAAGGGGATAAATACGTCGCTCCCGCTTTGGCGGCAAGCAAGGCCTGGCCCGCACTGAATATCAAAGTGCAATTGGTGCGAATACCTTCCCGGCTGAAGGTAGTAAGTGCACGGACTCCGTCACGGGTCATTGGAACCTTGACCACAATGGCGGGGTGCAAGGCAGCCAATGCTTGACCCTCCCTGATCATTCCCTCGTAATCGGTGGCAATGACTTCCGCGCTCACATTTTGACCCACAATTTGACAAATGTTGCGATAATGCTCCATCACAGCAGCTTCACCCTTGATGCCTTCTTTAGCCATTAGCGAGGGATTGGTTGTGACCCCATCCAAGATGCCTAAAGAGCGAGCTTGGGAAATTTGTTCCAAATTGGCGGTATCGATAAAGAATTCCATGCAATAATTTTTTTAAAAAAATAAGGGTAAGCTACTTGCATCGCACCGCTACAACCGCCTACCCTTGCTGTATTCCTACCCTGGGGGATTAAGCAGGAGCTGGTCGTACAAGACTTACCCTCGCCCCAAAGATAGTTTATTCCTTGCCTAATTGCCTTGCCAGGCCGGTATGGGAACAAGTAAGATTGAGGAAGGACAGAACGGCTGTTATCGTCTAAATTTGAGCCTTATAAAAGTAAGAGCCTGAGCCCAAATTAAATCGTATGTCCACCGAAAGCAAAGCCTACTTTGAAGACCTCATGCAGGAACTCCGGGTATTGGAGGAGAAAATAGCCCAAGGCGGAGGGGCCAAGGCCATGGCTCGTCTCCATGAAAAAGGTAAAATGTCTGCCAGAGAACGCATTGCAGCCTTGCTGGACCCCGGCACGGATTGTCTTGAAATTGGGGCATTGGCCGGGTTGGGCATGTATGAGGAGGAAGGCGGTTGCCCTTCCGGAGGGGTTGTGGTGGTTTTGGGTTATATCCACGGACGTTTGGTGGTGGTAGTGGCCAATGATGCCACCGTCAAAGCCGGTGCTTGGTTTCCGATCACCGGAAAGAAGAATTTGAGAGCGCAGGAAATAGCGATGGAAAACCGTTTGCCGATTATCTACTTGGTGGACAGTGCCGGGATATACTTGCCGATGCAAAACGAGATCTTTGCAGACAAAGAGCATTTCGGAAGAATTTTTCGTAACAATGCACGCATGTCTTCCATGGGTATCGTACAGATCGCGGCGGTTATGGGATCTTGCGTAGCAGGAGGGGCATATTTACCAATCATGTCCGACGAAGCCTTGATTGTCGAAGGGAGTGGGAGTATTTTCTTGGCAGGCTCTTACCTGGTCAAGGCAGCGATTGGCGAAGAAGTTGATAATGAAAAACTAGGAGGAGCAACAACGCACTGCGAGATCAGTGGGGTAACGGATCACAAAATGCCCAATGATGCAGCCTGTTTAGAGCGAATACGTCAATTGGTGAGCCAATTGGCAGAGCCTCAACGTGCAGGTTTTGATCGAGTTACGACTGTAGAACCCAGCAGGCCTGCAAGCGATTTATTCGAGCTTTTCCCTGCAGGTAATGCCAAGCCCTATGATGTGTTGCCGTTGTTGGAATGCCTGGTGGATGAGGGTTCCATGGTCTCCTACAAAGAGGGCTACGGCCAAAGTATTCTATGCGTCTATGCCCGAATCGATGGTTGGGCTGTAGGCATCGTCGCCAACCAACGCAAAGTGGTTAAGAATGCCCAAGGTGAAATGCAATTTGGTGGGGTTATCTATTCTGATTCAGCTGACAAGGCCACGCGTTTTATTGCCAATTGCAATCAGCGTCGCATTCCTTTGGTGTTTCTGCAAGATGTCACCGGGTTTATGGTGGGATCTCGATCCGAACATGGGGGCATTATCAAGGATGGAGCCAAAATGGTGAATGCCGTGGCGAATTCCGTGGTTCCTAAATTCACCGTGATTACCGGGCATAGTTATGGAGCTGGTAATTACGCCATGTGCGGTAAAGCTTACGATCCCCGCTTAATCGTCGCATGGCCTTCTGCAGAAATTGCGGTCATGGGCGGGGAACAGGCCTCCAAAGTTCTCTTGCAGATTCAAACTTCTGCAGCCAAAGCAACGGGAAAATTGTTGGACCCCGAAGCAGAACAACACCTTTTGAAGGAGATCCAGGCCAATTACAGGGTCCAAACCCATCCAAGGTATGCCGCGGCGCGTTTATGGATTGATGGGATTATTGATCCTCAGAGAACCCGTAAGGTAATTTCAATGGGAATAGAGGCGGCTAACCATGCCCCTGTTACCGAGGCCTTCAATATGGGAGTTCTGCAAGTTTAAGTACAAACTTGCCCTGGGCCTGAGCCCTGTATTCATTTAGAAATAGCTTCAGGACTAAGCCCCGGCCTCTTCTGAGGCGATGGATTCCGAGAGGGATACCCTTGCGACCCGGTTCGGGTTGCTGTACGAACCCAAAGTGGTTCCCTTGAGTTTCTGATTTCTCAAGGTGGATTTGATTTTGTTCTTGGCGGCTTTGCGCTTGAGGGTACTTACGGCCATGGTAATGAGTTTCAGCGTTGGAAGGGGGCAAAGATAAGCGGTTTCGATCAACCTTGGCAGGTATTCTTGACCTAATATCCCAAGATTTTGAGAACTTGTTTGCTGCTTTGTTCCTCTTGGAAGAGGCGGTAATCGATTTGATTGTCTTTGGTTTTACGAATCAAGACATGCCTGGGGGTGGGGATCAGGCAATGGTGGATTCCGCCCGTTCCGCTCAGGGTTTCCTGGTAAGCCCCGGTATGAAAGAAAGCCAGATACTGAGCCTTCCGTGTTTTGGGCATCCAGGTTGAGGCGTTGTTGGGCTCTGTTTTGTAATAATCCAGACTATCGCAGGTAATGCCCCCGATATTGACCCTTTCGTATTCCGCATCCCAGTTGTTTAGGGGTAGCATGATAAAGTTCTGGTTCATGGCCCATACATCGGGGAGCATCGTGATCATGCTGCCGTCCACCATGAGCCACTTTTCCCTGTCGTTCTGTTGCTTGCGGGCAAGGACTTTGAAGATGATCCCGGAGGCTTCAGCCACGGTATAGGAACCGAATTCGGTTACAATATCTGGTTCAGGGACACCGTTTTCGTTGCAAATTGTTTTGATGCGACCAATGATTTCCCCTATCATGTAGGTATAATCGTAATTGAATTCCAAAGAATTTTTGAAAGGCAAACCGCCCCCGATATCCAGCATATGAAGATCCGGGCAGACCTTGCGAAGTTTGGCGTAGGTTAAAACCAATTTTTCCAATTCGTTCCAGAAATGGGGAGTGTCGTTGAAGCCTGAGCTTACAAAGAAATGCAAAATCTTGAGCTTAAAGCGATTATCTTCTTTTATTTTATGTTGATAAAAATCCACGATTTCATCGGCACGAATCCCCAATCGGCTGGTGTAGAATGGGAAATCAGGTTTTTCTTCCGCAGATAAACGAATGCCCAATTGCATTTCCGATTCGACTTCGTTATCGTAATAATTAAATTCTTCTTTGTTATCGAGAATCGGAATGATATTGCGAAAACCATCGTGAAGCAAATCGACAATATTTTCTTTGTACAATTCCTTTTTGAATCCGTTACAAACAATCATGATCTCTTTGCTCACCAAACCCTTGCGTTCAAGGGCTTCAATGATGGGAATGTCAAAGGCCGATGACGTCTCCAGCTTGATATCGTTGGCCAGAGCTTCTTCGAGGATGTGGCGGAAATGGGAACTTTTGGTGCAATAACAATACGTATAGGTTCCTTGGTATTGATGTTCAGCCATGGCCTGCCGAAAGAGCTTTTTGGCGCCTTGGATTTTTTGGGAAATCAGGGGTAAATACGTGAAACGCAACGGGGTTCCGAAGGTTTCGGCAAGCTCCATCAAGTTGATATCGTGGAAGTACAACTCATCTTCCAATAATTTCCAACCGTCCTGCGGGAAACCCACGCTAAGGTCCAAGAATTCGGCGTAACTTTGCAAAGTAGGCTGTTTGTGGCTTTAGGGCCGGCAAATTTACAAGTTTCTACAAACTCTACACCCTTTCTTACAGGATTTCATCACCCAAGCTCGCCCATGCCATGTCTCGACTGCATTTAATTGAGGTTCATTCCGAATTGGGAGCAGGGACCCGGGGAGCAAGTTTGGGAGTGGAGGCCGTCAAAATCGCTGCCCACGACTTTGCAAGCAAGTTTTTTTACAAATTGCCCGCCACAGTGGTGCCTGATCGGAACGATCTTTTGTACGGTTCGGAGGGCTCTCCCTTTGCCCGCTACCTCCCCGGTGTTGCCGAAGTCATCCAAAATGTTCGTGATGCTGTCGCAGACTGCCTGCTCAGGGATGAATACCCCATCGTTTTGGCCGGGGATCATAGTACAGCTGCCGGAACCATCGCCGGAATCCGTAAGGCTATGCCTGATCGGCGATTGGGCGTGATTTGGGTGGACGCCCATGCGGATCTTCATTCGCCTTGGACTACCCCTTCAGGAAATTTGCACGGCATGACCTTGGCCATTGCCTTGGGGGAGGATAATCGGGATGCCTCGGTGCGAGAGCCGGACACCAACACGGTCAAGCGTTGGCATGCTCTTCAAGCGGTTGCGGGCCCCACTCCCATGTTGAACTATTCCGACTTGGTTTATATAGCGTTGAGGGATCTTGAGCCTCAAGAATCCAAAATTATCCGAAAACATAAGGTCAAAATCTTCGGCGTACCTGAATTGCGCCGCAAAGGGGTGGAGCGAATTGCCTTGGATGCTTTGAATGCGTTGTCCTCTTGCGATGCCATCTATGTTTCATTCGATGTGGACAGTTTGGATGCACGCTTAAGCCAAGGGACAGGAACCCCTGTGCCAGGGGGAATCAACGAGCGTGAAGCAGGGAAATTGCTTCAGAATCTGGTACGCAACCCCAAAGTCTGTTGCTTTGAAATGGTGGAAATCAACCCTACCCTGGACAAAGAAAATTTAATGGCCGAAATGGCCTTCGAAATTTTGGTGAAAGTGGCGAATGCCATTGACTTACAAATCCCTTCTAAAGATGCTTAGGTTATGATCGAGTGGAACGAGGTCTTGGCTCAAAGGTTGGATGCTCCACTGCGGGCATGGTTTGCCGAACAATCACTGTGGACAGAGCGTAACATAGAACCTGTTTGGCAAGAAACCCGCAAAGAATTCGAAGGGGAATTGACCTTGGTTTTGTTTGGTCCAGCCAAAGCTGCCGGCGCTAAGCCTGAACTTTTGGCAACGATGCTCGAATCGTTTTGGCCTTCTTTGACGCTTGAAAACGGAAGTCCATTGATTCGTTCGGCGCGCCTTGCCGGTGGGTTCTTGAATTTGGGTTTGAGTTACGCGTATTGGCGCCAGCGTTGGTCCATGGGTTACACGCTCTCGACGGCACCTGTTCATGGTCACCCTGACTCAGAGAGCCTTCCGAAACGATCCAAAATCGTTCTCGAATACAGTTCCCCCAACACCAACAAACCCTTGCATCTGGGCCATGTTCGTAACAATTTGTTGGGGGACTCCATGTACCGAATCTTGAAATCACTTGGTCATGAAGTCGTTCGGGTACAGGTCATTAATGATCGAGGTATCCACATCTGCAAAAGCATGTTGGCTTGGCAGAAATTTGGGGAAGGTTTACAGCCCAAGGACGTGAATGCCAAGGGCGATCATTTTGTCGGTCATTATTATGTCCTTTATGAAAAAGCATTTCAAGCTCAGGTTGAAGAAGCAATTGCAGCAGGGGTGACCCGCGAAGAGGCGGAGGCCACGGCGCCGATCCTCCAAGAAGCAAGGACGATGTTGCTACAATGGGAATTAGGCAATGAGGCGGTAGTTAATTTATGGAAAATGATGAATTCCTGGGTTTATGAAGGTTTCGACATTACTTATGAACGCTTAGGGATTGGTTTTGACCGCAATTATTACGAATCTCAAACCTATGTATTGGGCAAGAATTTGGTAGAACATGGACTGGCTCAGGGCGTTTTTCGCAAAGATGAAAAGGGGGCTGTTTGGGCTGATCTCCAAGACATCGGCTTGGATTCCAAAATATTGTTACGAAGTGATGGCACCTCGGTTTACATGACACAAGATTTGGGTACTGCCGATCAGCGGCAGAAAGATTGGGGTTTTGATCGGATGATTTACACGGTAGCGGATGAGCAGAATTATCATTTCAAAGTTCTTTTCGCGATCCTTGATAAGCTTGGCTTTGCATGGGCCAACCGTTGCCATCATCTTTCTTACGGAATGGTGGATTTGCCAAGCGGGCGTATGAAATCCAGGGAGGGGAAGGTAGTGGATGCCGATGATCTGATGGACGTGGTTCAAGGCCTTGCAGAAGCCAAGATGGGAGATTCCGAAAAGTTACAGGCCATGGCTTTGGATGAACGCCAAGAATTGGCTTTGCAAATAGGACTTTCAGCCTTGAAATTCTACATCCTCAAGGTTGATCCTTCCAAAAGAATGACCTTTAACCCAGAAGATTCCATAGATATGCAAGGCCATACGGGTCCATTCGTTCAATATGCTCACGCAAGGATTGCCTCCATGCTTGCTCGGGTTGTTGACCTTGAGCCTGTAGAACCCTCCAAGGTGGGCTTAAATCCATGGTCCTTGGATCTTCACCGGGCTTGGTTACCGGCAGAATTGGAACTCGTGCGTCAATTTTCGCAGTTTGCTCCAGCGCTGAATTTGGCAGCCGAGAAATACAACCCTGCCCATGTTGCCGATTATGCGTACAGCCTCGCTACCGCGTTTAATCGCTTTTACCATGACTGTCCCGTTCTTCAAGAGAGCAATGCTGAAACCAGGAGCTTTCGAATTGGACTCTGCCAGCAAACCCGTCTTTTGTTGCGAGACTCTTTGGATTTGTTGGGGATCAAAGCCCCTCAACGCATGTAAATCACCCTTACCTTTGTTCCACAAAATCTAAATCAATTCGATGAGCGACCTTGTTTTCTTACTTGTGATAGCCGGTGGATTGGCTATAGCCTTCTTCACGCTCTTGTATTTTGTCCCCGTTAATTTGTGGATTACCGCCGTTTTTTCAGGTGTTCGTATTGGTATCATGGATTTGGTTTTGATGAGAATTCGTAAGGTTCCACCTGCAGTCGTGGTGAATGCGATGATCACTTCCACCAAAGCCGGTCTCAGTGTTTCGGCCAATGAAATCGAAACCCATTACCTTGCCGGAGGTCACGTCAACAACGTAATCAGGGCCTTGATTTCGGCAGAAAAAGCCAATATTCCCTTGGATTTCAAAGCCGCCACGGCGATCGATTTAGCGGGTCGTGATGTATTTGAGGCCGTGCAGATGTCGGTCAATCCCAAGGTTATCGATACACCTCCGGTGACGGCCGTAGCCAAAGACGGTATCCAATTGATTGCTAGAGCAAGGGTAACCGTTCGGGCTAGCATCAAACAGCTTGTTGGTGGTGCCGGTGAAGAAACCGTATTGGCGAGGGTGGGTGAAGGAGTGGTTTCTTCGATCGGATCGGCGGTGAATCACAAAGAGGTTCTTGAAAATCCTGACCTTATTTCCAAGGCTGTGCTCAACAAAGGCCTGGATGCTGGGACCGCCTTCGAAATTTTGTCCATCGATATTGCGGATGTAGATGTGGGAAAGAATATTGGTGCGGGTTTGCAGACCGATCAAGCCGAGGCTGACAAGAAAATCGCTCAAGCCAGGGCTGAGGAAAAGCGCGCAATGGCCGTAGCCTTGGAACAAGAATTCAAGGCTCATACCCAAGAAGCGCGTGCCAAAGTGATCGAGGCAGAAGCCAAAATCCCTCTAGCCATTGCCGATGCCTTTCGGCAAGGACAATTGGGTGTTATGGATTATTACCGTATGCAGAATATCAAGGCCGATACGGACATGCGCGAATCCATTGCCAAGCCGGCCTCCGCTTCTTCGGATCAGAAGCCGTAAAAGGAATAAACGGATCTGCCTCCGTTTTTGTCATAGCCTTCGATCACAATCTGCCCGCGGGTTGAACTCAACGCATCGATCACATCGATAGGAGATTGCATAGCCTTTTTGTTGACATGGGTAATCACAAATCCTTCGCGCAATCCCATTCTGCTCAGCGTACCGGCTTGGATGGAAACGATGCGCACCCCGTGGGGGGTTTGCAGGCGATCCAATTCCATTTTGCTGAGGGGCTCCAATTCGCAGCCCAGATCCGTTGATCGTACACTGCGGTTCTTCTGTATTTCGGTGTCACCATCAAGGTTGGTCAAACGAATTTTCCGTTTGATCACTTTACCGTCTCTTTCGAGAAGGAGTTCGACAGTCTCTCCAGGCCTTCTATAGCTAAGTTGTTCATCATAAGCAGATTTGCTGTGAATAGCCTCGTCGTTAATCGCTGTGATCACATCTCCCGAAAGGAGACCAGCTTCTCTGGCACCACCGCTTGAAAGGATAGACGTGATGAATACGCCGTTCATGTGTTGAATGCCGGCTTGTTTGCAAATTTTTTCGTCCAGATCCACGACCTCAGCGCCCAAAAAGGCCCGTTGAACTTTGCCAAATTCCTTGAGGTCTCCAATGATTTTGCGAACGATGTTTGAAGGGATGGCGAAGCCGTAACCGTTGTAGGATCCTGTTTTGGAAAGGATGGCGGTATTGATGCCGATGAGTGCTCCGGAGGTATTGACCAACGCACCACCGGAATTGCCGGGGTTGATGGCGGCGTCAGTCTGTATAAAAGCCTCGATAGGGAACATGTTGCTCATCAGGTGAAGGTTCCTTCCTTTGGCACTCACAATGCCTGCGGTCACTGTGGAGGTCAAGTTGAATGGATTCCCTACGGCAAGCACCCATTCGCCAACCTTGACCTGGGATGAATTGGCAAAGGGAACCACCGGCAAGCCGGAAGCATCAATTTTGAGCAGGGCCAAGTCAGAACCCGGGTCGCTTCCCACCAACTCTGCGGTCAGGGTTTTCTTATTGAACAGGACAACTTCTATTTTGGTCGCTTTATCCACCACATGGTTGTTGGTCACGATATACCCGTCATCGGATACAATTACCCCGGAACCGGAGTTCAAAACGGTTTGAGGACCTTGATTGAAGAAATCCCCAAAAAACCAATCGTTGAAAGAGCGCATGGCCTGGGTTGACTGGGTTTTGATATAGACCACCGCCGGGGTACTGCGCTCGCTCGCCTCCACAAAATCGGGGATCGCGTTCCCTGAGCCAACACTCCTAAGTCTGGACCCGTTTTGGACCTCGCCTTGCCACCATGGCGCAAATTGTTCGGAGCGCACTTGTTCCACCGCCCAACGCGCCCCGCCCCAAGCAGCAAGCACGACCAAAATCATGAACAAAAACGCCTGGACGAAAAATTTGGAGATGTTTGAAAACATAGAATGGTTTTTAAAGACTTGGAATCGCAAAAATAATTTCAGGGTTAAGGTCCAAGCAAATTGATGGTTACTTTGTAACGTAGGTTCAAGCCATGGCATTGCATTTATACCACGGAATTTCTGCCCTATGGGGTCACGAAGATTATCAAGCCGTTTGCAGGCAGGGCGGTCAATTGGGCGATCCCCTTGAGGATGCCTGGTTCCTGGTGGAAGGTGGCATTGTCCTTGCGACCGGGAAATGGGATCCTAAAACCGATGTGGGGTCAAAAAGTCAGGCGCTTCACATACAATCGGTTTGGGAGGGAAGGCAAGAAGAGGTTTCCCAAATGATGTCGCACTGGCATGACGGGCATTGCCCACGGACGGATCTGGAAGGAGCGGTGGTTATACCGGCCTTTGTGGATCCGCATACTCACCTGGTCTGGGCTGGCGATAGGTCTAACGAGCTTGCTATGCGATTGGCCGGGGCAACCTACAGCCAGATTGCAGAGCGAGGTGGAGGTATTTTGTCATCGGTTCGGCAGTTGCGGGCAAGTTCCGAAGAGGATTTGATGGGGGAGAGTTTAGCCAGGCTCCAGCGTTTGATGGCATTGGGGGTAGGAACTCTGGAGATCAAAAGCGGTTACGGACTTGAGCTGGAGGCAGAAACCAAGATATTGCGCGTTGCACGCTCTTTGGGTCAATGGGCCGGGATTCCGATTCAGACTACTTTTATGGGACTGCATGCGGTCCCTCCGGAATTTCAAGGCAACCCCAAAACCTATGCTAAGGTGGTGGTGGAGGATTGGTTGCCTAGGCTAACGGACCTAGGCTTGGTGGACGCTGTGGATATTTTTTGTGAATTGGGGTATTTTGATTTGGAAGATTTGGAAAACTTGGCCTTGTCGGCCCAGCGTTTGGGACTTCCGGTCAAGGCGCATCTCAACCAATTCCATTCCATTGGCGGTGTCAAGGTCGCTACGCGGCTTGGTTTGATGAGTATGGACCATTTGGAGGTCTTATCCGAGGATGATGAACGCTATCTGGGTCCCGATGGACCAATCGCCGTGGGTTTGCCCTTATGTTCTCTTTATTTGGGTATTCCATATGCTCCGTTGGGCCGAATGCTCCTTCAGGGTCAACGCGTTGCCCTGGGTTCGGATTTGAATCCAGGCTCAGCACCTTCAGGTAATCCATGGCTGACCTGGGGCCTGGCCTCTTTGAATTGTGGCTTGGATCCTAGGACGGCATTGGCCTCCATGACCATCATGGCTGCGGCTGCGATGGGTTTACAGGAATCAGCCGGTTCCTTAGGTCCTGGATCCCGCGCTGCCTTTGTGACCATGCCGCAAGGATTTCAACCGGCCGCTGCAGTTGCCGGTATGGGCCTAAACCTCGCCACCAAGGTGTATGCAGGGAATTTGTTCCCTCAATCGTAGGAACATCTGGCCATTTCCGAACGGCAAGCAACACCGCTTTGGGCACGGTAAGGATGGAATTTAAGGTCTTTGTAGGGGTTCTTGTAGAGGCTGTAGGGGCCTTGAAGTATTTTTTGTTACAAGTGTAGGGGAAATAGTGAATTATTTGTGTATAAAGCTGTAGGGTAGGATTATAGCGTCAGGTTGTGGGTATTTCGAAAATATTGTTGACGTGCGCTAAACCCCGTACGTCTTCTCCATGTTACCCAAAACCACCATCGTTTTGGTGGACTCGCATACCGCGGGCCGCCTCAAATTCAAGAATTATTTAATTCAATCTTACCGAGTATTGGATTTTGCTTCGGCGGAAGCCGCCTGGTCCAAAATACTCAAGACCGCCCCAGCCCTCTTGGTGCATGTCCTGAGAGATTCGGGGTCTGATCGTTGGAACTTGGTTAGGCAGGTTCGAAGCCATTCCCAACTAACCTACCTCCCGGTCTTGGGCATTGTGGAGGCTTTGGATTCTGTAACCCGATTGCAAAGCCTGGAGGCGGGTATGGACCAGCTTTTGGAATCCGTAAGCTCCCGGGAGCTTTTGGTCATGGCGGCCGAACGGTTGAGGAATGGGCTAGAAAGTGCTTACTATTATTCCTACGGAAGGTTCCTTTTGGAGGATAAATTTGGACAATTGCCCTCTGAAGATGAACGTTTTCTGGTCAAAATCCATGAATACGTACGGCGAAACCTCCCCAAAGTTGATTTGCAGGTGGGGGATTTGGCCGAGGCAATGGCCATGAGTCCTTCCCAATTGGACAGACGCTTGCAGCGACTCAAGGGCCTGACCCCTAAACAGTATATTTCCGAGCATCGACTTTGCGCAGCTTATCATCTGTTGAGCACCCAAAAAGGCAATGTTTCGGAAGTCTCTGCTTGGACAGGGTTCAAAAGCCTATCCTATTTCTCAACCCGCTTCAGCGAACGATTTAGCACAAACCCATCGGTAGTCCGCGAAAACCGTGAAAACATCGATTATCAGGCGCCATGGCAGGAAATGGCCGCTCGATTGGGTCTAACTGGGCCTATCCAAATCCCGGCTTATTATTCCAGAAAAAGAAATAAATAATGCCTCAAAAGAAAATTAGAAATCGTTGGTATTTTCAGAAGTTTCTTCTAAATTTGAACAAAACTAAAATTTAAAGTATGAGAAAAACCCTTCTTTTGGCCTTATTCCTGCTTGCGGGTATGGGGCAATGGGTCATGGCGCAGGGTAACCGTTACCTCTCTGAGGTCTTTACGGATGCCGAAATTACCGTGACCAGCAACGTGGTGTACGGTGTGAATCATCATTTCTTTCCACCCACCACTACCTACCCAGTGGCCAACTTAACTATGCGGGTTTACCAGCCATCCCAGGCTGTTGACGCTAATCAGGCTCGTCCGGTCTTGGTTTATATCCACACGGGTAACTTCCTGCCTCCCGTCATTAACGGTGGTATAACCGGGAGTATTGATGACTCATCCGCAGTCAATTTGTGTAAGCAGTGGGCCAAGCGTGGTTATGTGGTTATTGCCCCCAAGTATCGTTTGGGTTGGAATCCCCTTGCCGCAACGCAATTGGAACGTACGGCTCAGTTGTTGAATGCGGTGTACCGTGCCATCAACGATATCAAATCATCGGTTCGTTTTATGCGCAAAACCGTTGCGATGGATGGTAATCCCTACAAAATTGACCAAAGCAAAATTGCACTATTCGGCGTAGGATCCGGTGGTTATGTGGCCATTGCCTATGCGACCATGAATCAATGGGCCGAAGTAAGTCTGCCTAAATTCCAATTGCCCAACGGAAATTCCGTAATCGATACGAACATCGTAGGTAATTTGGATGGCCTTGGTGGTATGTTGAATCAGAATAATTGGCCCAGCTATTCTTCAGCGGTCAATATGGCAATCAATGTTGGCGGTGCTATGGCCGATACCTCGTGGTTAGATGGCGGTGAGGTTCCCATGGTTTCATTCCAAGCGGTACGTGATCCTTTTGCCCCTTACCGTCAAGGGATTGTCGTCGTTCCAACAACGAACGAAAACGTGGTTGAGGTTCAAGGTGCCGGTATTTTCCAAGCCATGGTGACCGCTTACGGTAACAATGCTCCATTTGCGGATGCGAATAAGTTTAGAGACCCTGTTTCGAATGTTGCCCGCAGCAATTACAACCAAACCATTCCTTATATCTATCCTGCTCCCAACGACCAAATCAACACCGGTTCCGGCGAAGGTTTGTGGCCTATCATTCGTCCAGTCCGTAACTTGCCTTTGGGTCCTGGTGGGTCTATCACAACGTTCTTCAACGAAACTGATCCTTATACTTGGTGGGATTCCACCACACTCACTTTCGTTGTTGCTGGAACTAATGCCCAAACAGGCGGTTCATACAACGCACAGGCTTTGCATCAGCAAGGTCTATTGGGTAACCCAGGCATGTCTCGTATCAAAGGGTTGACCTTTATCGATACCATTCAGCAATACGTCCATCCTCGTATTGTTCACTCGCTGGATTTGGCTACCAATGTTACCTTCCGTGTTAACATGGCCGGCTTGACGGTGAACAGCGCGGGCATGCACATTGCAGGAAATTTGCAAGGATGGAACCCTGGCTCTACGGCCATGACCCAGGATCCAAACAACGCCAATATTTGGACATACACCACCAAATTAACGCCTGGGGACAACTTGGAATTCAAGTTTATTAACGGTAATTCTTGGGGTCAAGACGAATCTATTCCTTCAGCCTGTGCGGTAGGTGGTAATCGTGGCCACACCGTTTCTGGCAATGGTAACGATACTTTGCCCTTGTATTTCTTTGGTTCCTGCCAAAGCGGTTTGGTGCCTTTGCAATCGGTGACATTCCAAGTGGACATGACGGGCCTCACCGTAAGTTCCAACGGTGTTCACATTGCGGGTTCCTTCCAAGGTTGGAATCCTGCCGTTACACCGATGACCCCTGCGGCTCATAACGGTAATATCTACACCTATACCACCAACCTTCCTCTTGGGGATGTCGTGGAGTGGAAATACATTAATGGTAATAGCTGGGGTTCGGAAGAATTTGTACCAGGTGCGTGCGCGATCAATGGCCAAGGCGGCGGTAACCGCTCGCATACCGTTGTTGCCGGCAACAATATCCTATCGCCCGTTATGTTCGGTTCATGCTCCGTCTTTACTCCTGTTCCTGTTAATGTAACCTTCATGCTGAGCATGCAAGGCCTAACTGTAAGTCCGAACGGTGTGCATATTGCTGGCTCTTTCCAAGGTTGGAATCCATCAACCTCAGCACTTACCCAGGATCCACAAAATCCTAGCGTTTGGTCCTATACCCACAGCGGTTTGATGTCCGGTGATACCATTTATTATAAGTTCATCAACGGTAACGCTTGGGGTAATGACGAATCGGTTAGCGGTTCATGTGTTTTCCCTGGAAGTAATAATCGTTACTTGATTGTTCCTTTGGTGAACACAACCCTGAGCCTTGTTGGTTTCGGTTCTTGCTCAGCGTCCTATCCAATCATCACGTTCCGTGTCAACATGACAGGACTTACCATCGACTCCGCCGGTGTTGGTATTGTCGGTACGTTGAACGGTTGGAATCCTGCCTCAACCCGTATGACTCAGGATCCAACCGATCCTAATATTTGGACCTATTCCGCGCCATTGGCAACAGGGACCACCGTCCTTTATAAATTTATCAACGGTGCTGCTTGGGGTCGGGATGAAATCCTAATGGACTCAACATGTGGTCAACCCAACGGCTTCGGTTCTTACAACCGCCGCTATGTAGTTCCTGCCCTGCCCGCTACTTTACCTGCTGTTGCCTTTGGCTCATGTAATCCTCCTGCCCCTATGTTGGCTACGGTCAGCGGTCGTTTCACCTACAACAATACAGCACTGACTCCGATGACTAACTCCGTTGTTAGTATCATGAATGGAACGACTGTTGTTGCCTTTGATAGCACAGATGCAGTTGGTGATTACTCGATAGCAAATGTTCCAGCAGGTTCGTATGTCGTTACCGGAGCGACAAGCAAGGCTTGGGGTGGTGTAACTGCATCGGATGCCCTTCTAGCGACTCGTCACGTTGTGGGTACAGTCATCCAAACAGGTCTTCGTCTGACGGCTTGCGATGTTAACAATTCCAACTCTGTAACTTCAGGGGATGCCTTGTTGATCAACCGTCGTTTTGCTGGTTCATTGACTTCCTTCAATGTTGGTAATTTTGCTTACAGCAATCCTTCCATTACAGTTGGTTCGGCTAACGTAACACAGAACCTTCAAGCGATTTGCTTCGGTGATATCAACGGCTCATACACTCCAAACGTGAATACCCGTAACAGTACTGTGTCCCTTGCGGATGCTGGTCTTGTGAACGGTGATATTCTAGCAGTTTCATCGGACAGGAATCTGGAGCTTGGCTCAGTTTCGTTGGTTCTGAATATCCCTGCCGGTGTTACCGTGCGCGATGTTCGTTCCCAACTCCATGGAGGTCAATTGGATTATCAGATTTCCGGAAACCAAGTTCGCCTTGGATGGTTCAACACCGAAGGTTTGAGTGTTGTGGCCGGTCAGGAATTGGTTGAATTGGTCATTAGCAGTGGTCGTAATGTGAATTCCTCCGAATGGATTCTGGGTTCTGAAACAGAACTGACCGATGTATGGGCTGAAGCATACAGCGGTGCTGCGCTACGCATTCCTTCCTTGAAGGTCAATGCCAGTACTTTAAGCATTTACCCTAATCCTGTGGTGAATCATTTGGGCATTCGCATGCCTTTGCAGTCTTCTGCCAAGGTTCAGGTGGAGGTGCTCGATGCCACCGGTCGTGTAGTATCCTTTAGCGTGTTTGAGGCCTCAGCCGGTGAATTTGCTCAGCAAATTTCCTTGGAAGGACTTGCCAAAGGCCAATACATGCTTCGTGTCATTGAACAAGGTGCTCAGGGACAGGTATTGCATAATGCCCGTTTTGTTCGCTAATTAGCCATGCTATCGGTTTTTGATTAGAATCCGAGATCTTGGAAATCATCAAATCCGACCCCGGCTCCTTATGGAGTCGGGGTTTTTTGTTAATATTTCGTGCAGATTTATCCACATTTTTGACAAAAAATGATAATTTGAAGGCTTTTTATGCAGGTAAACCTTTTTAATAGAGGTCATTGTGAACTTTTTTTAAATTTTTATGTTTTATTTGTGTAAACCTTAAACCAAAATTATGGTACTAAACAACACTTTTTTGATGGCATCTCTCCAGCCGGGAGACGTCACCGGGTTCACCTTCTTTGTGGGACTCATGGCCATGTTTGCCGCTTCGGTTTTCTTCTTTTTCGAAAGAAGTCAAGTAGATGGCAAATGGAAGACATCACTCCTTGTTTCAGGATTGATCACCATGATCGCCGCAGCGCATTACTATTACATGCGCGATTATTACCTCAATGCGTTGGAGCACAATGCCGACGGAGGGTTAACCTCAGGTATGGAGGGTTTCATCAACCCATCTCCCACTCAGTTCCGTTACATTGATTGGACTTTGACGGTACCGTTGATGTGTGTAGAATTTTATCTCCTTCTCAAGCCATTCGGCGCAAAGCAAGGTCTCCTTTGGAAGATGATTGGTTATTCGGTGTTGATGCTTGTAGCAGGGTACATCGGAGAAGCTGTACAGCCTGAATCCACCATCATGTGGGGTTTGATCTCAACCATAGGATGGGCAGGTATTGTTTATGAAGCCACTGCCGGTTCCGTTGCATCGATGGCCCGTGAATCAGGTGATTCTAATCTTCAAAATGCAATCCGTCTTCTGCGCAATTTCGTGTTGGTAGGATGGGCAATTTACCCCATCGGGTACATGTTGATGGATGGCAATTTGTTAGCAGCCTATAATGGCACCTTCAATATTGACTTGTTGTACAATATCGGTGATGCAGTGAACAAAATTGGATTTGGCTTGGTCGTTTATCAAATGGCGATTACAGCCTCCAAGAAATAAATAATAGGTTGGTTTATTTTGAACAAGGTAGCCCCTCCATTCGGAGGGGCTATTTTGTTATGGGCGGTAGGAACCATTGACATCCCCGGTTGCCAAAACCTTGATTAGAAGGTTAGGTTGTCCAACGTTGGTCAACGAGACCGGTGTAGAATGGTAAACCCAATCCCCTGCCGCAAAAGAACTGGTAGAACCGGAATATCGTAGAACGATGTTGAGCGCATCATTCGCATTGATAGAACCATTTGCATTAACATCAGCCGCAAGGATTGCCAAACCATTCAGGGGCTGTACCTGAGCGAAATGCAAAGCAACCGCTAATGCGTCTGATGCATTGAGGCCTCCATGGCTTTGTCGAATGATAGGAGTGCACAAGTAGTTACCGGGTAATAAGCCGTAAAACCCAAATCGTCCTTGATAGCTTAACGCAGTATCATTTTGCCAACGATTATTTTGGCGAAGTAGAACTTTGCCATTTGAAATGGGGTCCAGTGTTGAATTATCGTAGCAAATTTGGCCTCGTATGTGTAAAGGTCCTTGCAGGTCGAGACTATCTTGGTAAATACGGATATAATCAATTTGTAAACTGTCCGCTTGAAATTGTGATGCCGATCCGTTGAGCATGGCGACATTGAAGAGCAAATATTGAGGTGCATCAAAGGGCCAATTGCTCGAGTTTCTGGGGTTGGGTTGGTACGTGTACAGGGTTTGCCCATTAATGGAAAACGTAAGTCTGTTGGGTTGCCAGTCCAAACTATAAATTTGAAATTGTTGTCCTGCACCGGGGATTCTTCGGGTTGCTGTATGGATGGTTGCCCCAAAACTTGAAGGGGTGTGGATGCTGCTATGAATGATTTCGGGATTACTGCCCCAATGTTCCATGATGTCGATTTCACCGCAAGCAGGCCATCCGCTGCTCGCAAATCCTTGCTGCTCCCAGTAAGCACCAGGCTCTTGTACATTCCGCCCAAGCATCCATATTGCTGGCCAGGTTCCGGTGGACATCGGAATGCGAGCTCTGCATTCTATTCGTCCGTATCGAAAACTAAATTTTGAGTTGAGTCTTGCCGAGGTAAAAGCCTTGGTGATTCCTTGTTGGGTAAATTGTTCTCTTCGGACAACCAAGTTGAGCGTTCCGTCCTTCACATAGGCATTGCGCGGCTGATTCGTATAATGTTGAATCTCGTTGTTGTACCAACTCGTTCCGTTAGGAAGGAGGGTTTGTGCAAACCATTTGTTGGTATCAATCGGTCCATTCGTTTCGAATT
>VHBD01000011.1 GCA_016872125.1 Sphingomonadales bacterium | reverse complement strand
ATCTTGGGCTTTTTCTTGGTCTTTGTGGTACAATTTGTTACTACGGGTGGAGAAGATATAAATTTTCCAACCCATGTCTTTCATGGCTTGCAAGGCCTCACGACTACCTTCTACGGGTTCATCGTAAATTTGCCCGTCCTTCCATCCTTCGCTGTATCGGTGCAGGACTCCGTCAAAATCAATTGCTACGGTCATTGGTGGGGTATTTTCAGGGTTTGGGTTGGTTTCGCTACGAAAGGTCGTCTCAAGGCTTGTGAATATAGGCTCGATGCGAGCTCGTTCGAATTGTATCTTCGTGCTTGAATCTTGAAATTACCGAAGAAGTCCCGTATTTCCCTTGACCAAGAACGCTGATACCTCCCGATCAGGGCATCCGCCCCATCATCAACACGAAACTTCCTTGCATGGCACGGATACCGGCCTTCCTTTGTCTGTCTCCAGGTATATGGGAGAATTGGTTTATGGCGGAATTGACGGTTCTGTCACCACTTTTGCGGTGGTATCCGCTGCAGCGGGGGCTGGGCTTTCCACCGCGGTGGTTTTGATCCTGGGCTTGGCCAACCTTATTGCAGACGGATTCGCAATGAGTGTGGGCGCTTACCTCAGTAAACAAACCGAACGCGATAATTACCGGAAACATCGTGAAATTGAGGCCTGGGAAGTGGATCATTTGCCAGAGAAGGAGCGCGAAGAAATTAGGGAGATTTACGCAAGGAAGGGGTTCGAAGGGGACCTTTTGGACAAGGTGGTGGATACCATTACCGCGGACAAAGAGCGTTGGATTGATGTCATGATGAAAGAAGAACTGGAAATGGTCGAAGATACCCGATCCCCTTTGGCATCGGCTGCCGCCACCTTTGCCTCCTTCGTGGTGGTGGGCACTGTTCCTTTGCTGGCTTTTGTGGTGCATGCATTTTGGAACCCATCAGGTCTTCATCTTGCTGCACCGCTTACCTTGTTTTGGATAGCAACGGCGATGACTTCGGTAGGCTTTGTGGTGATTGGTTGGATGAAATCCAGGGTAACGAATATCACCCCGTGGCGAGGAATGCTGGAGACTTTGGTGTTGGGATCAGCTGCCGCAACATTATCTTTTATAGCGGGATTCCTACTTGAAAAATGGCTAGGCGCCTTGTAGTTAATCGATGTTACAAACAAGAAATAGAACGAATATGATTCCTGAACTTAAGTTTTCCAAGGCTCCTACCTCAGCAGCCATCGCCAAGGTTTACGGGGATCTTGCTACCCTTAAAGCCTCATCCTTGCCTGCTGATTGGCTTAAGGTGATGGAGCATCACGGTTATCCTGAAGGTGAATGGATCCAAGTAGCCCTCGCTCCCGGGGCAGCTTGGCTGTACATTGCTCGCCAAGCGGCAACTCGTTATGGGGTTGATGGGGAATATCGGGCTTTGGAAGAATTCAGAAAGGCGGGTTATCGTTTGGAGCGCCTTTGTAAAGGACACAAAATCAAATGCCTTCAGACCGAGTTTCAACCATCCCAAGGCCATGAAGCCCTCTTGGAAGGTTTGCTTTTGAGTTCATATCGATTTGACCACTACCTCAAGTCTTCCAAAAAATCTGCAGCGGGTAAAGCTTCCACCGAAAAGGAATTGAAACGCCTTACAGTACATCCTGTTAACCTTGGGAAGGAGGTATTATTGGAACTTTTGGAGCTTTGCCGTGCCGTTTTCAAGGCAAGGGATTTGGTGAATGAGCCTCAATCGGTTTTGGGGGCGGTGGAATTGGCAAAGGCCTTCAAGGCCATGGGTAAAGAGTCCGGGTTCAAGGTAAATGTCTGGAACCATGCCCGAATTCAGCAGGAGGGCATGGGGGGGATCTTGGCGGTGAACCGTGGATCAGTTCGTCCACCGACTTTTACCATCATGGAGTATAAACCAACGGGCGCAGTCAACAAACAGCCCATAGTCTTGGTCGGTAAAGGGGTGGTTTACGATACGGGAGGTCTTAGCCTTAAGCCCACAGCGGGAAGTATGGATTCTATGAAATGCGATATGGCCGGTGCAGCCGCTGTGGGTGCAACCATGCAAGCCATCGCTAAGAACAGATTACCGGTTTATGTAATTGCCTTGGTCCCCGCTACGGACAATCGGCCTGGAGGGGATGCCTATGCCCCTGGAGATATAATTCGAATTTCGGACGGTACCACGGTGGAGGTTTTGAACACCGATGCGGAGGGACGTTTGATCTTGGCGGATGCCCTGCATTATGCCAAGAGATTCAAGCCCGAATTGGTGGTGGATCTGGCTACCCTCACGGGCTCAGCTGTGATGGCTTTGAGTTCACATGCCACGCCTTGCATGGGAACGGCTGATCGGGCCCAGACGCAGGCTATGGTGGATGCAGGATTTCGTTGTTATGAAAGGCTTGTGCCCATGCCTATCTGGGAGGAGTACGGTGAAATGATCAAAACATCCGTGGCTGACCTCAAGAATATAGGTGGTAGGGAAGCGGGAGCGATCACCGCAGCCAAATTCCTTGAACATTTTACTAATTACCCTTGGCTTCATTTGGATATTGCCGGGCCTGCCTTTCTTGATGCAGAGAGTACATACCGCTGCAAACACGGTACCGGTCATGGGGTTCGCTTACTGTATGCATACTTGCGTCATCGGGCCTTGATGCCCAAGGCTCCTGTCCAAGCGGCCGTCTCTCGCGCTTCCTCCAAATTCAACAAAAAATCACAATGACCTCCAATTTAGAGCCTAAGAAGGTCATTGGCTTCAGTTCAGGAGACCTTAACGGTGTGGGTCTTCCATTGTTAATGAAGATTTTTACCGATCCTCGGATATTGCAAATGTGTACCCCCATATTGTACGCATCGGGCAAAGTGGTAGGCTTTTACCGCAAAGACATGGGCCTGCAGGATTGGAATTACAACATGATTCAGGAGTCATCCCAGGCCCATCCTCGTAAATTCAATTTGATCAATTGTTGGCAAGAAGAGCTCAACATCCAACCGGGAGTGGCTGATCCTAAATTATCGCGTTTTGCAAGGATTTCTCTCCATCGAGCTACGGTCGATTGCCTCCACGGTCGTATCCATGGATTGGTGACCTTGCCGATAGATAAGAATCTTATGCAGTCCGAGGAATTTCAATTCCCTGGACATACCGAGTTTCTCGAAGATGCCTCTCGATCGCACGGTGCAGCTCAGGCCAAATCCTTGATGTGGTTGGTAGCGGATTCCTTGAGGGTGGCCACCTTGACCGGGCATGTACCGCTGCAGGAGGTTCCCGAACGAATTACCCAGGCATCATTTGTACACAAAATCAAGGAAATGCAATCCTCGCTGGCTCTGGATTATGCCATTAACAAGCCACGAATTGCTGTGCTTGGTCTAAATCCCCATGCGGGTGACGGCGGCCTCCTGGGCCAAGAAGAAATGAACATCATCCAACCGGCCATTCGGCAGATGAGGGAACAGGGGATGTTGGTTTTCGGTCCCTACGGTGCCGATGGGTTTTGGGGAACCGGGGCTTGGTCCAAATTTGATGCGGTCTTGGGGATGTACCATGACCAAGTCCTTATTCCTTTCAAGACCTTGGCTTTTGAACATGGGGTAAATTTTACCGCTGGGCTTCCCATCGTTCGTTGTTCTCCGGATCATGGACCCGCTTTTGAAAAGGCAGCTGAACGCAAGGCCAGCCCATCCTCGCTTTTGCATTCCATATTTTGCGCTTTGGATCGTATCCGTATGCGGGCTGAGCAAGAAGATTTGGCGGCCCATGCCTTGGTTAAATCAAGGTCAAATCAAGAATTAGAGCCTTCAGAGTAGGCTTGAAGGCTTAAAGCCCCAAATTTTGCGTATTTTTGCGGCCCTGATATGAAGGCCCATAGCCCTTTTGCTGCTTACGATATCCCCCTGCAGGCCATGCCTAACGGGGAGCATCGCTATTCCTTTGCGTTGAAGGGGGATTTTTTTCGGCTTTTTGAGGCCTCTTTGATCACCGAGGCTCAAATCCAGGTCGACCTGCAAATTCAGCGCATGGGGGCTCGATTGGACTGCAACTTTCGTTCGCAAGGGAGCGTGCAAGTCGGTTGCGCCCGCTGTTTGGAGCCTTTGGGATGGCCAATCCAAGACGAATCACACCTCGTTGTCCAATGCAGCGACAGCGTTTCGGAGCTTGATTCAGACGAAATTCTCGTTTTGCCAAGTGGAGAAATTTTCTGGAATGTGGCTCAATTCATTTACGAGAGCATACACTTGCATTATCCGCTCCGAGCGGTATGCGATGAGGCTGCTCTGCCATGCCAATCCCAAGAACCTTGGTCTGAACAAGGTCTGCTCACCTACCAAACTTCCGATAACGTCCCCACCGATCCGCGTTGGGATAGCCTCAAACATGTTAATTTTCAATAGCCATGCCAAATCCTAAACACCGCCATTCCAGAAGTCGCCGTGATAAGCGCCGCGCCAACGACCATGCTGCCTTGGCAACCCTGGCAACCTGCCCAACAACCGGCCAGCCTCATCTTTTTCATAGGGCTCATTGGTTCGAAGGCAAAATGTATTACAAGGGTAAGGTCGTTATCGATACCCAAGCGTAATTGCTTCGGTCATAATGACCTCCAATTTATCGCCTACCGTGATGGCGGCCATCACCGGCGTTCATGCTTGGGTGCCACCTCATGTGGTCACCAACCAGGATTTAACTCGGTATATCGACACAACGGACGAGTGGATTTACACGCGTTCCGGGATACGTGAGCGTCGATGGTTGCAAGACGATTCCCTTGCCTCCTCGGATTTGGGGGTAGAAGCGGTCAAAGGCTTGCTTGCCAAAAAGGGCATGAGTCCTCTCGATATTGATTTGATTATTTGTTGCACGGCGACGCCGGATATGTTGTTCCCTGCTACTGCCAACATTATTTCAGATAAAATTGGCGCCCATAATGCGGTAGGTTACGATCTATCCGCTGCCTGCTCAGGTTTCCTTTATGGGCTGAGTACCGCCACGGCCTTTGTCGAATCCGGTAGATTTCGCAGGGTAGTTGTCGTGGGAGCCGACAAAATGACCTCCATCATTAACCTGGAAGATCGAGCTACAGCCTTTCTCTTTGGTGATGGAGCGGGTGCTGTTTTGGTTGAGCCCAGCGTAAACGAGTTCGGGATCCGGGATATTCTCCTCAAAAGTGACGGTTCTGGTCGTCATTACCTGTACCAGAAGGGCGGAGGATCGCTGAGACCAGCCTCGCATGAAACCGTGGATAATCGAGAACACTTTTTACATCAAGAAGGGAAAACGGTTTTCAAATTTGCAGTAACCGGCATGGCCGATGTGGCCGCTGAAATCATGGAACGAAACCAACTAAAGCCGGACGATGTTGCTTGGTTGGTTCCGCATCAAGCCAACAAGCGCATCATTGATGCTACCAGGGATAGAGCAGGTCTTCCGGAGTCCAAGGTTATGGTCAACATTGATCGCTACGGCAATACCACCAACGGTACCATCCCAATTTGCCTATGGGAATGGGAATCTCAGCTTAAACCCGGGGATAATTTAATTCTTGCCGCTTTTGGTGGGGGATTTACTTGGGGATCCATTTGGCTTCAATGGGCGTATTCAACTCCATAATTTAATTCATTATCCGCATGGCATCAACATCAGAATTTCGCAACGGCCTTTGCCTCAAGTTCAACAACGACATTTATCAGGTAGTTGAATTCCTGCATGTCAAACCCGGCAAAGGTGCGGCCTTTGTGCGTTCCAAACTCAAGAGCTTGACCAACGGAAGGGTTCTGGAAAACACTTTTCCCGCAGGGGCCAAGATCGATCCTGTTCGCGTTGAAACTCGCGAGTATCAATTCATCTACAAAGACGACTTGGGTTACCATTTTATGGATTCCGAGTCGTTTGAGCAAAACTCTTTGGAGGAATTCAAGATTAATTCGCCTCAATTTTTACAAGAAGGGGCTGTTTGTCTTGTTCTCGTGAATACCGAGGATGAATCGGTCCTGACCTGCGAATTGCCCCATCACATCGAAATGACGGTTACCTACACGGAACCCGGTTTGCGTGGCGATACGGCCTCAGGAACAGCTTTGAAAGCGGCAATCGTGGACGACGGCCCAACGGTTCAGGTACCTTTGTTTGTGAATCAAGGCGATAAGATCAAAATCGACACCCGTACTGGCGATTATGTGGAAAGGGTGAAGTAGATTCGTTAAGTTTAGTCTGTTATCTTTTCAAAAGCAACGTTATGGAAATCAAAGAAATTCAAGAATTAATCCGTTTTGTCTCCAAATCGGGGGTTTCAGAAGTGGAAATCGAGAAAGAAGGTTTCAAAATTCATATCAAAACGCGGTCATCGATGCCTGGATCCCAGGTTTCTGCCATCGCACCCGCAACAGCTCCTGTTGCTCCCATGATGTCGGCCTCGGTACCTTCGATGATCCCTGCTGCTGAACCGGCCTTGGCAACATCGAATAACGCGGGATCATCCACTCCATCAGGCACCATGGTCAAAGCGCCGATGGTGGGTACCTTCTATCGTTCAGCTGGACCTGACAAGGAAGCCTTTGTGAAAGTGGGGGATAAGGTCCAAACAGGGCAGACGCTATGCATCATAGAAGCCATGAAATTGTTCAACGAAATCGAAGCTGAATTTGGTGGAACGGTTATGGAAATTCTTGCAGAGAATTCTGCACCGGTTGAATTCGATCAGCCATTGTTTGTGATTGCACAATCCTAATTACCTGCCGTGTTCAAGAAAATTCTCATCGCCAATCGTGGTGAAATTGCATTGCGAATTATTCGTACCTGCAAAGAGATGGGCATTCAAACCGTAGCGGTATACTCCACAGCGGACAGGGACAGTCTTCATGTTCGTTTTGCGGACGAGGCCGTGTGCATTGGCCCTCCCAAATCAGCTGATTCCTACCTCAATATTCAACAGATCCTTGCGGCTGCAGAGATCACCAACGCGGATGCGGTTCATCCTGGGTATGGTTTTCTCTCCGAAAACGCTCGTTTCGCTGAGGTCTGTAGGGATTATAACATTAAGTTTATTGGACCAACGCCTGAAGCCATTCGGAGCATGGGCGACAAAATCACCGCCAAAGAAACCATGAAAAAGGCAGGTGTACCCACGGTCCCTGGATCCGATGGTTTGTTGAGTTCGGACGCTGAAGCCAAAGCCCTTGCCAAAGAAATTGGATACCCTGTGATCGTGAAGGCAACCGCTGGCGGTGGGGGTAGGGGAATGAGGGTGATTTGGAAAGAAGAAGAGCTTGTTCCTGCAATGGAATCGGCTCGCATGGAAGCGGCCGCGGCCTTTGGGAACGATGGGTTGTACATGGAGAAGTACATCGAAGAGCCTCGGCATATCGAAATCCAAGTCGTTGGCGACCAATTTGGTAAGGCATGCCATCTTAGCGAACGCGATTGTTCTATTCAACGTAGGCACCAGAAGTTGATCGAAGAATCTCCTTCGCCGTTCATGACCGATGAGCTACGAACCCTAATGGGAGAGGCCGCAGTTCGAGGTGCAATGGCTGTTCAATACGAAGGCGCAGGTACTATAGAGTTTTTGGTGGATAAGTACCGTAACTTTTATTTCATGGAGATGAACACCCGAATCCAGGTGGAGCATCCGGTGACCGAGGAAGTTATCGATTATGATCTTATCAAAGAACAAATTAAAGTATCCGCGGGAATACCGATCTCAGGCAAAAGTTATGTTCCCAAAATGCACGCCATCGAGTGCCGGATTAATGCAGAAGATCCTTACAATGATTTTAGGCCTTCCCCAGGCAAAATTACCACTTTGCATGTCCCTGGAGGTCATGGTGTCCGTGTTGACACCCATATTTATTCGGGTTATGTTATACCACCTTATTACGATTCCATGATTGCCAAATTAATTACCGTGGCCCAAACCAGGGAAGAAGCCATTGCGACCATGGAAAGAGCACTCTCTGAATTTGTTGTGGAAGGTGTGAAAACGACTATCCCCTTTCATCAAAAAATGCTTAAAGACCCTAATTTTCTTTCCGGAAATTTCAATACTCAGTATTTGAATCATTGGAAAATGTCATGAGTCAGGTTGAGCCCATCCAAGTTTTTGCGGAATCCACGCCGAACCCAACAGTGATCAAATTGATCACCAACAGGGCTTTATTGCCTGGGCATTTGTTGGAGATAAACCGTTCCAACGATCTTGGATTGAGCCCATTGGGATCCAGATTGCTGGAGTTCGAAGAAATTGTTTCGGTCATGATTTCCAATTCGTTCGTTTCCTTGACGCGACAGCCCTATGCAGAATGGTCTGATCTCACTGCGGTCTTGAGGGATTTCATGATCCATTACCTGCAATCCGATTTGCCTTTAGTGGATAAAGCCTTATGGGAAATTCATGGATCTTCCTTGGCCATTGATGCAAGCAGTAACGTGGTGACCCGTCTTGAAAATGATGTGGATGAATCTTTGGCCAACGACCCTGTAGGGGTTAGTTTCCAACGTAATCCACAGATTGAATCCAAAATCGAAGAAATCCTAAAGGATTATATACAACCTGCTGTAGAACAAGATGGGGGCGCCATCCAGTTCAAGTCGTTCAACCCTGAATCGGGCCTTGTCAAGGTCGTGCTGCGTGGCGCATGCAACGGTTGTCCCTCCGCTTCGCTAACCCTCAAGGCCGGAATTGAAAATCTTCTGAGGCGAATGGTTCCGGAAGTGAAGGAAGTCGTTGCGGATTAACCTGCGTCAAACCAAAAGCTTACGGCTTTTCTTCATAAGGGATGAATCCAAAACTTAGTGAAGATTTTTATGATCGTCTCCTCCATTCATGGGAAGCCGATGATTTTGAGGTAAATGCCTCGCATGATTGGGGTAGGTTATGGGATAAGGAGTGCAAGGATCAGGGCGTACAATATAATATATGTTACCAAAATAAATTGGTACCTGCCTACTCGGCTTTTTCTGAATCCGCAGCGACCTCTTTGGAGTCAGATAAAGTGGAAGTATCTGAGTCTTTGACAACCCATAGACCCAATGAAGGTTGGCGAATTGGGTCGTTAATTTCATGCAACCAAGGTTCCTTGTCCTCCTTGATTCAGGAGGCATTGGATGGAGGGGCAGATGCTTTAGCCTTGGTGGGTGACCTGCCAACGATTTCCGAGTTTATGGCTGCCTCCGTAGGTATAGGTTGGAATTATTTATTGGCCGATTTCCGCGATTGGGACTACGAATCCTCCTTGAAATTGTGGGAGCATTGGTGCTTAAAAAGCGATGTTGTTCCATCGGAATTGGAATTACAGGGTGAATTGTGGGGATGCAATTCCTTGTTAAACGCTTCAAGTGTTTCGGAATATCAGGCTACCTTGCGTGAATCGGTGCAGAAAGCCGTTAACCATGCTAGGAAGTTTCCAAAGGCATCTCCTGTTTTGTTCAGGGAAGAAGCTTTGTTGAAGGTTGGATTGCAGTCTTGGGAGACCATTGCGGTGATTTTAACCATGACCGCGGACTGGTTGGAAACCTGGGGCAAGGGTGAGCCCCTTCCGCCCCTTGCGGTAGAACGTTGTCCAGGGGTTAAGTTGATGGAAGAGATTGCTTTGCAAGCAGTTGTTGGAAAGGCCTTTAAGGAGTTATGTCCTTCCTCCCTGACTGTTCGGCATATGGCCAGACCAAGATTGGAGGGTAAAGAAGGGCTCGAAGGTTCCCGTGAACTGTTGGGTATGTCTATGGCAGTACTATCGTCTGCCATTGGTGGTGCAAACACTATTTTTCTCCCGGACCTGAATGGTACTTTGAAAGGAATTTCCAGTGACGATCGACGTCGTATACCTCGGAATTTGCAACTATTGTTACGGGATGAAGCCATGTTGGCCAAGTCCATTGGCATGGTCCGAGGTGCGGCTACGGTGGGTGTCTTGGAGAAAGCCGCATGGGAGTCCATTTCAGAAGTTTTGGCCCAAATTCAAAACCAAGGTGGCGCTTTTGCTTGGTTGAAGTGGCGTCTTGCTGCAACGGAATCCACCCTCCTGCCCAAAGATGCATCCATCACCGCCTATCCTTGGATCAAGCAGGTTGCCGCCAAAATACAGGGGACTCCAAACGCCCTTGTTCCAAATTGGGAATCCGGTACTGCACCCTATGTGCGAGGACCCTATGCGAGCATGTACACCCAAAGGCCATGGACCGTAAGGCAATACGCAGGCTTTAGTACCGCGTCGGATTCCAATGCCTTTTACAAACGAAATTTGGCAGCTGGCCAAAAGGGTCTCTCGGTTGCCTTCGATTTACCGACCCATCGAGGCTATGATTCGGATCACCCACGAGCTGTAGCTGACGTTGGGAAGGCTGGCGTTGCTATTGATTCGATCGAGGACATGAAATGTTTATTCAAGGATTTGCCCTTGGACCAATTGTCGGTAAGCATGACCATGAACGGGGCCGTTGTTCCGGTTTTGGCCTTCTTTGTTGCCGCGGCCCAAGAAAGTGGGGTATCCCCGGATAAGCTCACGGGAACAATCCAGAACGATATCCTCAAGGAGTTCATGGTTCGCAACACCTACATCTATCCTCCTGCATACTCCATGCAAATTATTGCAGAGGTTTTTAGGTATTGCTCCAAGAAAATGCCGAAGTTTAATTCCATCAGCATTTCCGGCTACCATATGCACGAAGCGGGGGCTCCTGCCGAATTGGAATTGGCCTATACCCTTGCCGATGGCATGGAATATCTGCGATACGGAATGCAGGCGGGTCTTGATATCGATGATTTTGCTCCAAGGTTATCCTTCTTTTGGGCAACAGGAATGGATTTTGTGAGCGAAATCGCCAAGCTCCGCGCGGGCAGGTTGTTATGGTCCAGAATCACCAGGGAATTTGGGGCCAAGGATCCCAAGTCCATGGCCTTGCGTACCCATTGCCAGACCTCCGGATGGAGCTTGACTCGGCAGGATCCTTACAACAACATCACCAGAACCTGTGTCGAAGCCTTGTCCGCGGTCTTGGGGGGAACCCAAAGCCTGCACACCAATGCACTTGACGAAGCTATTGCGCTCCCCACCGATTATTCCGCCAAAATCGCCAGAGATACCCAATTGTTCTTGCAACGGGAATCCGGGTTATGTCAATGGGTGGATCCTATGGGTGGATCTTTTTTGTTGGAACAACGAACACAAGATTTGGTCCGAGGAGCCTTGATTCGAATCCAAGAAATTGAAGAATCAGGGGGGATGACTCGAGCCATGGAAAGTTCATTGCCCAAACGGCGCATCGAGGAAGCCGCTGCCATCAAACAGGCCCGTATCGATACGGCTGCGGAAATTATCGTGGGCGTGAATGCCTACCACATGCCGGAATCGGCTTCATCCCTGGATATTCCCTTGCTCAAGGTGGATCATCAAGCGGTATTTGCGAACCAAAAGGCCTCGTTGGAACATCTCCGCGTAACCCGCGATTCCAAACGAGTGCAACATTGCCTAGATGCCTTGACCGAATGTGCCCTTCGAATGAAGATGGCTGGCGAATTGCAGGCCCAAGGTCAGGCGGTACCGAACGCTGGCTATGGGCTTATGGATTTGGCCGTGGAAGCGGCTCTGGAAAGAGCTTCCTTGGGTGAAATTTCCTCGGCTCTTGAGTTGGCGTTTGGCAGATATACCGCCAAGCCTTTTACTTTGCAAGGGGTTTATGCCCGTCAAATCATGAACGATCCTTCGTTTGAATCGGCGCGTATAGCGGTCGAGGCCTTTGAAAGCCGACAAGGTAGAAGGCCTCGAATCCTGGTGGCTAAACTGGGCCAAGATGGTCACGACCGTGGAGCCAAAATTATCGCCACAGGATTTGCGGACCTGGGATTTGATGTGGACCTGGGGCCTTTGTTCCAAACCCCGGAAGAATGTGCCAAACAAGCGGTCGAGAATGACGTCCATTGGGTGGGTGTTTCCTCCTTGGCCGCGGGACATTTGACCTTGATTCCGGCCCTCATGCAAGCTTTGCACCATCTTCAAGCCGACCATATACAGGTGGTCGTGGGTGGTGTTGTTCCGCCGGAGGATTATGAACCTCTCAAGCTGGCTGGTGTCCAATCTGTTTTCGGTCCCGGTACACGCTTATCCGAGGCAGCCATCGAAATCCTGCAAGGAAATTTTAACAAGACCGATTCTCGTTAGTGATAGGCATTCGATGATAACGATTTAGGGCATGGATGTTCATCAACTGTTTGAGGGTTTGATTCGTAGGGAGCGTTTGGCTCTCGCCAGAGCCATAACATTAGTCGAAAGCAATAAAGCTGAAGATCGTAAGGCAGCTACCGAGTTGATGATAGGGGTGGACAAACAACTACAAAGCAATCCTCATCAGAACACCGGTAATCAGCTTCCTGCACGATGGACGATGGCCATTACGGGGCCGCCGGGAGCAGGCAAAAGCACCTTTATCGATAAATTAGGCAGGCAATTAATCGATTGCGGTCATCGCGTGGCGGTTTTGGCCATTGATCCATCCTCGGCTCGGAGCGGTGGCAGCATCCTCGGTGACAAAACAAGGATGCAAGATTTGTCTACCCGCGATGAAGCCTTTATCCGTCCATCTCCTTCCGGAGCTACCCATGGTGGGACCAACGCTGCCACCAAAGAAGCCATCGACCTCTGCCTCGCTGCGGGGTACGATACGGTCCTGGTCGAAACAGTGGGTGTAGGTCAGAACGAAATTGCAGTTTCGGATTTGGTTGATTGGACGCTCTTGTTGTTGATGGGTCGCTCGGGAGATGATTTGCAGGGGATCAAAAGGGGTATTGTGGAAGCCGCAGACATGGTCCTGGTGAACAAAGCCGACGGGGAAGGGTATGAATCCGCTTTGGAGACGCAGCGATATTATCAAACCGCCTTGTCTTTGTTTCCACCGCACGCTTTGCCCGGATGGAAGGTTCCTTGTTTGGCTATAAGTGCCGTGCAAGAGGTGGGTTGGGAATCCTTTTGGTCTGCGATCAAAGATTTGCAAGCCTTGCCTCAGTTGGCGAATTGGGTCCATCACAAAAGGGCCAATCAGAGGGTATTCTCCTTTTATCGTATGCTCAATCAAGCTTTGTTGGAATATTGGTCTTCATTGCATTCCAAAAGCACTCATGCCGATTTGGAGTCTGCCCTGCGTTCAGGGCAACTTAGTCCTGCCCAAGCCGTTTCGGAAAGCCTACGGGCCTGGGGTTTGGAGGATTCGCGAGAAAAAGGTCTTTAAACGGGCAAGTTACCCAATCCTTGGAGCATGGCCAAGCCGTCTTCAAGGTCTAACAAAGGATGCACCGCCCGCTCAGGATGAGGCATCAAACCCATGACCCTGCCGTTGGCGCTGCAAATTCCTGCAATATCATCCAGGGAACCGTTAGGATTGGAGACCCCGCTGACTTGACCTTGAGGGTCGCAATAGCGAAACATGATCCGGTCCTGATCTTGAAGGGCCTTGAGACCATCCTCCTCCACATGATAACGCCCTTCACCGTGTGCTATTGGGATTCTTAAAGGTTTGGTAGTGTCCAAGGAGGCGGACATGCTGGCTAATTGACTGCAAGGCTTCAGGTAAACGTCCCGGGAAATAAACAATCGGGATGTGTTACGCAACAAAGCTCCTGGCAACAGACCGGCCTCTGTCAAGATTTGGAAACCGTTGCAAATTCCAAGGACCATCCCCCCTCGTTTTGCATGGGCCACGATTGCATCCATGATGGGGGCAAAGCGAGCAATAGCCCCGGATCGCAGGTAATCTCCGTAACTGAATCCACCTGGGAGGACGACCAGATCGCAGCCTTCGGTACTGGTTTCTTTGTGCCAGAGCATTTTGGTCGAAAATCCCAGGACTTCTTCAAAGGCCAAACGCGTGTCCATATCGCAATTGGATCCTGGAAATACGACGATACCTACGTTCATGGGGTGGGGTTCTTTATTTCGATTTTGGATTACAAAGTAAATGAATTTCTACGAATGGAGGTTCAATGGGGAGTCAAGGATTCTAAGGTCATATGAAGGTCCCATTGGGTGGCTATAAACCCCAGAAGACGAGCCCTATACATGACACAAAGAACAGGTCCTGAACCCAAGCCCCATCGTTCCATTGCAAAAAAGCACTAGTATGCCATGCTACCCACGGGCTAAGCAAGGCCAAAAGAAGCCATGGATCGCCCCTCATCACCAAGATGACGGGTACAAGGAAGACCACAAGCCAAATCCATTGCAAGTTCAAAAGGCGCATAGTCCGGGATTGGGAGCCAAACCATGGTAATTGCAAAAAAAATCCCAAAATTGTAGCCCCAAAAGGCAAAATCAAATGCCAAGGTATATCTCCATCAGGTAGGTTAACCAGCCATATTTCGGGTCGGTTTAATGGGGGAATTTCGGGCAGCCTTTGAAAGGATATATAGTGATAGGCCGCCCAATAGTAGACCGGAAGGAGGCAGCCAAATAACCAGATCAAACTATTTCGCAGGGGACTTTGGTTCCATATCCAAATTGAACTTAACCCAAAACCGACTAGGAATCCCAAAACGGGGTAATGCAGGACCAGAAAACCTACCGATAAACCGGATCCAAACAAAGTAATTTTAGTTTTTGTGTGTTGAAACATTATCCACAAAAAAAAGAAAAGAATGATCAACAAATGAACAATAAGCATATTAAGGCCTAATTCATGAAGGTGAGTCGAAAATATCCAAATCACCAAAGTTGGAAAGAGGAGGCTGTAGGTAGATCCTTGTCTGAGGTTGCGAAGGATATGTTGGTCCAAATAGCTCCAAATAATCAGGGTTAGCCCGAAGATTCCCACCAATTGAAAGGTTGAAGGGCGAGCAGCCCGATCTTGAATATGCCAGAAACTTGTGTCGCCACCAATGATTTGATCAATGACCAGTACGGTTAGGACGATCAAAATGGAAATTCCGTAATTCCACGGAGTCATCGTTTCTGAAAACCACTTGGATATCATGGCCTATAGGGTATTATGGCTTTGGAAAATGCATATAAAGTAAGCCAGCCCTACCATTGAGTCGGCTAGGAAAGACGGTGTTATGAAGGTCCACAGCAAAGGAGCTAGACCAATTTGGCATTTGACCTTTGAGGCGATGTTCAAAATCTGGATTGATGATGTTGCCGTCTCCTAGAATTTGAAGAATATACGGAACAGTTCTGTTGTTAAGGTTTTGGTATCCAACGATCAACATGGCTTGACCCACGGTAAAGCCGTAGGTATCCAAGACTTGGTTTTGCTCGTTTGCTATCATATTCATGGGTACGATTTGGTTCCATGCATGGCTGCCGTCAGGTCTTAAGTGGGTAATAACCCAGTCGTTGGCGTGGTACCGAATAATTTCTCGGTACATGGGCATGCCTTGGCTGTATTGAACAATAGTTTCAGAGGACCGAAACCGCCTTCTCCAACAAAGGGTTGCACTTTGATTCTGATGGAGGAGGAGACATGCATAGGAATTATCGATTCGATTCAGGTTGTCTTCGTTACCCTTCAGATTCAGCAAACGACGACCAAAATCTTGTTCAAAGATGGTGACCGAGGAGATAGGTTGTAGGGAAAGCTCTAATGACGAAATTTTTAAATTGTAAGTCACAGTGGCATACGGCCATTGAAAACGTTCTTCCAAAAGGTAACCGTGCACACGTACAGAGTCATGGTCAACGGGGGCACGAATAAAAAGAATTTGCTCGCCTAATTCGCTGGTTTTAAGGGGTGAAGCTAAGATTTTCCTTTTCTTTAGGTCGATCACCCCTATACCCCACAAGGTACTTTTGCGGTCTCTTTGGCTGATTCTGTATTGAAACAAGAAAATCAATTGATGATTTTGGGTTGTATGGTAGCTATGGCATGTGGTGAATACAATTTTGTGATCAAGCCCAAGGGTATGAGCATCCAGTATAAGCCGAATGGGAGGATTCATGCTGTCTTGGGTATCAAGTCTACGGAATTGAAAGGTCAATTGATTGGTGGAATTCCTTCGATGGATTATCCAACTGTTCGATCCATTCGAATCTTTAAGAATTTCAAAATCTAACAAATCATCGGATTGGTTATCCAAAGTCTCCAAAATCAGTTGTCCCGGTTCTATACGGTTACTATCTCTGAGGATTTTGGACACAAAAAGTCCGTGTTCCCTTGCGGTAGGATTGAACAAATCAAACAGGAGGTGCATACCTGTATCGGTGTTCAATACATTGACTTTGTCCGTTTGATTGAGGTAATCAGGCATCGTCACAGCCTGTTGGAGCTGCATACGAAGGTTTCGGTATTCTAATTTTTGATCTTTTTTGCCATTGAGTCTTAGCCAAAATCCTTTTTCATCTTGACCAACCAGATCCCAACGCCTCGCATCGGTATAGGCTGTGGGCAATCCCTGCCATCCAAGGTTCAAAGTTTGAGCCCAACCTAATCCAAGTCCACTTGCCAAATGCATGAGACCTAGAAGACCAAAGGTTCTTAAAAAAGGGTTTAATTGAATTTTATAATGCAAGGCTAAAAGTATATTTGACATGTGATGTCCAAATTCAAAGGTAACCTCTCCCAAAGAAATCATGGGAATTCTTCACTTTGGATTTTGTTCGACCCGGATCGAAACAACGATTCACTGTTTAAGGTTGTAGAATCATGTCAAGACAACCAAATTGTGGCAGGATTTTTGGTGGGGAGCAGCTTGCAGACCACATCCGATTACGATCGTTTTGTTGGGGTTTTACGCGCCAAGGCATCTTTGCCTATTATTCTGTTTCCGGGCTCAGGGATGCAGATATCCGCTAAGGCTGATGGCCTATTGCTCCTTACGCTAATCTCCGGTAGGAACCCAGAGTATTTGATTGGTCAACATGTCGCATACGCTGCCGCGCTCCGAGATTCCGAATTGGACTTAATCCCCACCGGGTATTTGTTAGTCGATGGGGGCAAGACAACAACCGCTCATTACATCACCCAAACCTTGCCGATCCCTGGTGATAAGCCGGATATAGCGGCCATTACGGCTTTGGCGGGGGCACAGTTAGGCCTCAAGGTCATTTATTTGGATTGCGGCTCAGGGGCGCTGAGGCCAGTTTCTGCGGCCATGGTGGCAGCGGTGCGTCAGGCCGTTGATTTGCCCATTGTTGTCGGAGGAGGAATAACCAGTGCGGAGCAAATCCTTGCTTTAAGGCAGGCGGGAGCTGATTGGGTCGTGTTAGGAAACGCAATTGAACAGAATTCGGCCATTTTAATGGAAATCACGCAGAAGCTTCGCGATGCGGCTCTTGATTTTCAGGGTCATCCATCAAGAGTAGGGTGAGGTTAAGACCCATAAAGGCACTTAAGCCGGCTTGGGTACTCCAAGTGCAATCCAGCCAAGTACTTAAGAACCAAACAAGGGTCAAGGCTTCCCAAAGGAATTGATGATCAAGGCAACGCTTGGCCCGCCATAGCGCCCAAGCACCCAAGGCCAACAATATGGCCGGAAAACCCAAATGCACGCCCAGTTCCAACCATTGATTATGCGGCCGATTGAATGGAATTTCGAGGGGGTGATCCTGAAAAAGGGGTTTAGCAACTTGATCCAGGTCGCCACTGCCCACACCCAACCAGGGATTTTCGCGAAGTAGGTCCCAATAGGTGTTCCAGTAAGTGAATCGCATGCCGATAGACGAAAATTCAGGCTCCGAATGAGGGTAGCCCGCTTGACTTTCCCTGTACTCCTGGATCGCCTCCAAGAAGGGCCTTTGAATGGACGAAAAGCTCATCCAACCCACCACCACCAGCAAACCTAGGCCCATGACCAAGAGAAAGCGTTCCTTGACCCCGGTCCATTCTTTCCAGGCCATCCAACCCAAACCCAGTACCAACGCAACCTGACCAATTCGCCCTTCCATCCAAATTAATCCCAAGAGGCAAAGCAACAGCAAAGGAATTCCTACAAACCTGGGAACAAAAGGCACCTTGGTGCTTCTCCTCAACGAGTGGAACAACCAAAGACATGAAATAGCCAAAAACAAGCTAGCCCGTGGTCGTTGAACCAACGGTGAGGGGATTTTTGTGGTACCTTCCCACAAAGGAATCCCGGTCCAATGTATCCATATGACCATCAAGGATACTATGAAATTGCTAAGCACAAAGGCCCACCAAGCGAAATGGATGGTCTTGGAATGAGGGCGTAGCGTTCCCCACATCAATGGGAGGGTTATCCAATAATGTTTGGCGTTAATTTCCAAGAGCCAGCTCTGGACGTTCTCGGAATAAAGTCCCCCTATAACATAGTACAGAAATAGAAGGGGAAACCCCCATAGCCAGGAGTTTTGCTTCCAACGCTGCCACCTTGCTGCTCGTTCTTCACCCTTCCCCATGCCAGCCAGCCAGCACAACGCCATGAGACCTTCCGCCAGACTACCCGCCGCTTTGGATAGAGGGATGGAAGCAATAAAGAGGATGATGGCCATTTGATAGACCTTGTTCCATGTCCATTGCATCTTCGGAAATTTCACGGAGGGACCGACCAGAGGAGCGAGCATTGTTTGGCTACTTTTCTCCCAAAATAACGATGAGAGGACCATTATCCGTACTTTTGACCACCTTATGCTCAATACAATCGAAGAGGCTATTCTGGCCATATCCTTAGGCCAAATCATTATCGTGGTGGATGACGAGGACCGCGAGAACGAAGGAGATTTTGTGGCCGCCGCGTCCAAGGTGAATGCAGAGATGATCAATTTCATGGCCACCCATGGTCGCGGCTTGATTTGTGCTCCTCTTCCCGAAGAACGGTGCAAAGACCTGGATCTCACGCCAATGGTGACTCGCAATACCACTTCCCACCAAACTCCATTCACCGTGTCCGTGGATTATCTAGGTGATGGTTGCTCCACTGGGATTTCTGCCCCCGACCGTGCAAGAACTATACAGGCCTTGATGGACCCTAGGTCCAAACCAGAGGACTTCGGTAGGCCAGGGCATATCTTCCCTTTGATGGCTCGCAAAGCAGGGGTCTTGCGCAGGGCCGGCCATACGGAAGCTGCTGTTGACTTTGCCCGATTGGCAGGGTTGGAATCTGGAGGTGTTATTTGCGAAATCATGAATCCTGACGGGAGTATGGCCAGGTTGCCCGACCTCCGTCGTATCGCTGACCAGCATGATCTTCCTTTGGTGAGCATTCAGGATTTAATCGCCTATAGGCTGCGGACAGAAAGCCTGGTCCATCGCTTGGTGGAGGTCGATTTACCGACCCTGTGGGGGGATTTCAAGTTGATAGCCTTTGGGCAAGAAGAGGGTACCCAAGAACATCTTGCCTTGGTCAAG
>VHBD01000010.1 GCA_016872125.1 Sphingomonadales bacterium | reverse complement strand
TAGGAGTTGGTGCCCAAGCATTGCCGATCAAAAGGTTCGATCAGGATATGTCCTTGGTGAATGGCTTCGAGAATGCGTTGGTCGGATAAGATCATGGTATTTTGTGGCCATGAAAGGCCAAGAATTGGTGGACGGCAAAGATAGACCGCTGTGGTGGCGCATGGAGCATTCCGGGGGCTTATGGTCCTTGGTTTTGGTGGATGAGTCCTATGCCCACGACCAGGGCTTCGATGGCATTGATGCCCCCACAGAGCAGGGAGCTCGATGGAGTCAATGGCGAAGCTCCCGATGGGCCTTGCAGCTTTTGTGGAATGCTGCTGCGGCTGCCCTTGGAATGGATCTATCCCTATTGGACCTTCGAAAAGAGCCATCCGGGAAGCCATATCTCATGAACGCTAACGGAGCAGTGGTGCCGTTGGCCTTGTCGCATACGGTGGGGATGGGTGCAGCCGCCCTAGCCGGTCACCCCTGTTTAGTGGGAATAGGGGTGGACGTGGAGCGGTACTCCGAGCGCTTCCTTCGTGTAGTATCCCGAATTTCCGGCATGGAGGACATCGCCACTGTCCAACGCTGTGTCACAGGGGCCTTGGAGGCTGAGGCTGCTATTTTAATTTGGGTTATCAAAGAGGCCTGTTATAAATCCGCTTTGATTCAAGAAGGTTTATTTGGTAAAAATCAATTAATTACGAAATTCGAAAAGAAAGAAGATCCCTTAGCATTGGACGAGTCAAGGTGGACCGGATGCGTGGAATCCAACCATACAGACCCCTCTGAACGCATTGAATTTGAAGCAGGTTCGTTCAGTCAAGATCAAGCGCTTTGGTACTGGGCCGTCGCTTGGCTAAAGGGCTGAACCGACCTGGAGGAAGGGCTTAACCGGTTTGGGTCAATGGGTGATGACAATGCCGGTACGTGCTGTGATGCGGCATTCGGCTTCTTTGAGCTCTTGGATTTCTCGCAGAATCTGGAGGACGTCAGGGTGGTCATATCCTTCAGGGGTTTGTTGCAGGGTTTGAAGCTCGATTTGTTTGAGCCGGCTATGCCTCAGAATTTTCTTCAAGAGGAGACGGTCAAAGGTGGTTTGGATCTCCTTGTTCAGATTATCGTTGGGGGGAGGAACCGCGATATCGTGCATCTGATCCCAGTTGGGGCTTATTTGCGGATTCTCGGTGTACCAGCGGGTCGCCATGGCGGAAATGCCTTGGTCGGTATGGTTCATTAATTCGTGGTTACCCGGAAGGCATCCTTCCATTTGCCACCGCGCGAGACAGAGTTCCAAGAGAACACGGCACGAAGGGCTGTCCCAGGTCAAGCTCAGGAGTGTTTCACCCATATACTCCACGATGGAAACCGATTCCTCTGCGCTGGTTTGGCTCATGGGTTGGTGGCCGACCAAGAGTAAAAGGCGAAGAATTTCTGTTTCTTGCGGGATATCGCTCAAAGGTTGTAAATCCGGCGCCATTTGCGTCTCATCTTCAAGCCTGGCGGGGGCTTGGGTAAGCCCTTCCGGGGATGGGGCGGGTACGGTGTTGGGCGCTGTGTTGGGGGATCGTTTGGCTTTGAGTTTGAATTGTTGCACCACCGCCTCTTGAACAGAGGCATCTGGAATGCCTGCATCTTCGGCCAAATGCCGAATGTACATGGCCCGCAGGATGGGGTCACCAACACAGGCAATGCTGGCCGCGACTACCTGAAGTGCGCTACTAATACGCAAGGGATCGCGGCCCGCTTCTTTCAACAAAAGATTTTGCTGAAATGCCATAAAGTCTTGAGCATTATTGTTTAAAAATTCTTTTAGGGATTCACCCTGCAAACGCCTTGCCAGGGTGTCGGGGTCTTCATGCTCCGGCAATGCAATCACTCGGACCCTCAGATCATTTTCCAGCAGGATGTCTATACCTCGAAGGGCCGCTTTGATCCCGGCTTGGTCTCCATCGTAGATCAGCGTAACCTCATCGGCAAATCGGTGGATCATGGCGGCTTGTTCGCGGGTCAAGGCGGTTCCGCTGCTGGCCACCACATTCTCGACCCCGGCCTGGCTCAAAGAAATAACATCCATATAACCCTCGACTAGGTACACGAAGCCTGCGACAGTCATGGCTTTGCGGGCTTGGTGCAGGCCAAACAGGGATTCGCTCTTGCGGTACAGCGGTGTTTCCGGGGAATTGATGTACTTGGCCTCTTTGCGGTCGGTCTTGAGGGTTCTACCGCCAAAGCCAATTGTCTTACCGTTTAAATGGTAAATGGGGAAGAGGACCCGCCCTCGGAAGCGGTCGTAATGGCCTCGGGTTTCACTGGGCAGTGCCAGCCCGGCCAATTCCAATTCTTCCGTCGTAAAGCCACTTTGGGTCGCCATCTCCACCAAGGCAGAAGACTGTTCCAAACTGTAGCCCAGACCAAAGCGATGGATCGTGGTATCGCTTAGCCCTCTTTCGTGGAAATAAGAGAGACCGATGGCCATCCCCGATGGATGGTCCCAAAGCAGGCGTGTATAATACTGTTGGGCAAAAGCCAATAGGTCCCAAAGCCGATCTCGTTGGCTTTTCTCGGCCTGGTAAGCGGGGTCGTTCTGAGTCCGTTGGTCTTCTTCGACCTCGATTTGATACCTGAGCGCCAATTGTTTAATGGCTTCAGGATAGGTCAATTGATCATGGGCCATCAAAAAACCCACGGCATTCCCTGCAGCACCGCATCCGAAGCATTTGTAAATCCCTTTGGTGGGGGTTACCGTGAAGGATGGGGTTTTCTCGTTATGAAAAGGGCATAATCCCAGCATGTTACTGCCCCGCTTTTTGAGGACCACATAATCCCCCACGACTTCTTCGATTCTGGCGGTCTCAAAGACACGATCAATGGTGGTGCGAGAAATCATGGAATCAACAAAATGAAGAATAACAAAAATAAGGTCAAGGCCAAGGAGCTCGGGTCCTGTATTTATTTTGGGTATGAATCGAAATCCGAAATTTTGTCCACAGTCGCCCCACGAAGGAGGAGCTGAACCGTCCACGAAAAGTAACGAGGACCACGAAAATTCCTCGTCCCACTGGGATTTTGGTACCAAAGCGGTTCATGCCGGGATCTTCCCGGACCCAAGCACCGGGGCGATCATGACCCCGATTTTTCAGACCTCAACCTATGTTCAGGAGTATCCCGGTCAGCATAAGGGCTATGCCTATGCGAGGGGCAAGAACCCTACCCGCTCTCAATTGGAATCCGCATTGGCGGCTCTCGAAAATGCCAGGCATGGCCTTTGTTTTTCCAGCGGCATGGGGGCAATTGATGCGGTCATCAAAAGGCTAAGGCCAGGTGATGAAGTGATCTGCGGGGATGATTTGTACGGTGGCTCCTACCGCCTATTTATGAGACTATACGACCCTATGGGCATGGTCTTTCATTTTGTGGATCTCAGCGATGAAGGGGCTGTGAAATCTTGCTTGAACGCACGTACCAAAATGATCTGGACCGAAACCCCGACCAATCCTCTCATGAAGGTGGCCGATATTCGGGCCTTGTCCATGATCGCCAAGGCGCATGGGGTTATGCTGGCGGTGGACAACACCTTCGCCTCCCCCTATCTTCAAAACCCATTGGATTTGGGTGCAGACTTGGTCATGCATTCGGCTACCAAATACCTTGGGGGGCATAGCGATGTGGTGATGGGCTTCTTGGCCACGAACAACGGTGCACTGCACGAGGAGCTTGCCTTCATCTTGAACAGTTCTGGGGCGAACCCCGGCCCCATGGATTGCTATCTTGTGTTAAGAGGTATCAAGACCCTGCATCTGCGCATGAAAGCCCACTGCGAAAACGGCCAAAAGGTAGCTCATTTTCTCAAACAGCATCCCGGGGTGTCGAAGGTGTATTGGCCAGGGTTCCCTGATCATCCGGGTCATGCGATTGCCCAAGCACAGATGAAGGATTTCGGGGGTATGATCTCTTTTGAATTGAAATCGGATGAGGTAGAGGTTGCAATGCGCATGGCTTCGTACACCAAGGTCTTTGCTTTGGCGGAATCCTTGGGAGGGGTGGAGTCCTTGATCGGTCATCCGGCATCGATGACCCATGCAAGCATTCCCCGACCTCAACGCTTGGCCAGTGGGGTAAGCGACACCCTGCTTAGGCTTAGTGTGGGCATTGAAGGTGCGGACGATCTCATCATGGATTTGGACCAAGCCATTCGCAGAGCCCTTGGTCTTTGACCTTTCGCAAGGTTCCCCATTGGGGCCTGTATTGCTTAGGATCGCGAGGCATTACAATTCCCCATCCTTTATAGCGCTTGACCCGATCTCGGTTCCACGATCCTTCCTGGCGCAAGGGCGATTGATGAGGGAGAAGGGCATTGGGTATCATCAAATCAATGTGGAAATTGCTGCCCTGGTTTCCGCTCATTTGGCATGGGGACGTAGGGACATCATCCTTGCCAAATCTTGGGACTTACTGCAGCGCATGGATTTGGAGCCTGGGCGTTTCTTGATGGAAGCCTCGGCCTTGGAATGGGAACGCCTGAAAGGATTTGTGCACAGGACTTTTCAAGACAGCGATATGCTATGGATGCTGGGTAAGTGGTCGGCCTATCTGGAGGAGCATGGCAGTCTAGAGGGCATGTTTTCGGGGCCAACGGTGAGGGATGGTCTGCATCGCTATGCGTCGTTGATGAAGGAAGGACTTGAGACGGGTGATCGAATGCACAAACATTTTGCATCGCCGGCCCAGGGTTCAGCATGCAAACGCATGAACATGTTGTTGCGGTGGATGATACGCGATGATGAGCAGGGTGTGGACTTGGGTTTGTGGAAAATCCATTCCAAGAGGGATTTGCACTTGCCCTTGGATGTGCATTCCACCTCGACGGCGATGGCGTTGGGACTTTTACCAGCCAATGCTATGCCGAATTGGAAAGCGGTAGAAATGTTGGGGATCGAGACACGGCAAATTTGCCCGGAGGATCCTGCGCTGTTGGACTTTGCGTTGTTTGGGTTGGGGGAAGAGGCTTTGCGATCCGGTGTTCCCTTGTCGGATTTTCTCCGTCAATGCATGAAGACCTATGGAAGAGGTCTTATTCCTGGACAGGAGGGTCTGTGAGGGGTTCCAGCGATTGGATCACCCAATCCACATCCCCTCGTAGCCACAAGGTCTGCGCCAAATTCAAGGGATTCTTCATCCATTTAAGGACCGCTTTGCGATCGGTTTCCCCGGACTCTTCCATCTTTTCCTCCAACAAGTTTTCCAGATCAGGAGGATTAAGGGGGTTAATTACCCCGTACAATCGGCTTTCGGGCAAACGGTATTTCTTGCACTGGTCAAAGACCTCGAGCTCATCGCCCAGCAAAACCACCTCGGCAATTTGTTCCTCCAAGATGGCTTTGGCCAATTTAACAACCTCCGGTTGAGCACCTTCCACAAAGCAGAGAATTGGATCTTCCAAATTCCTTGCCCAAGAGCGTATTTTGTCGAGCTTATCCATGGGATAATCGTAGCGCAGTATGCAATTGAATGAAACTCCAAATTAGGAAATCCACGTTAAATTTCATCGTTGTTAAACAAATTTCACCAACAATTTCGCGAAAAACAGCCTCATGCAAGCACCGTTGTACCAGCCTGATGACACCATCGTGGCCCCTCTGAGCCCAGCAGGGCAGGGAGCAGTCTGTTTGGTCCGGGTTTCAGGCCCATTGAGCAAAGTCGTCGTGTCGCATTTGACCCAAAAGCCGCTGCATGCAGCTCCTTGGCCTGCTCGCATGGTCAGGTTGGTTGCCCTATGGGATGGAGATGCCTTGTTGGACCGGGCGTTGGTCACCACCTTTGATGCTCCGGCATCCTATACCGGCGAAGATTGTGCGGAATGGGGCCTGCATGCATCACCCTACGTGGTCAACCGATTTTTGACCTTATGCACTTCGTTGCAGGGGGTACGTATGGCCCAGCCCGGGGAGTTCACCTGGAGGGCCTTCACCAACGGCAAAATGGACCTTAGCAGAGCAGAGGCCGTTGCAGACTTGATTGCCGCCGAAAACCCATTGGCGCATCGATTGGCGATGAACCAATTGGAAGGCGGCTTTGAGCGCAAAATTGCGGCATTGCGGGAACGCATGACGGAATTTGCGGCCTTGCTGGAATTGGAATTGGATTTTTCCTTAGAAGATGTGGAGTTTGCCGACCGAACATCCTTGCTCAACCTGGTGTTATCTGTGCACGCCCAGGTAGTTTCTCTAAAGGATTCGTTTGCAGCCGGGGAAGTCATCCGCAAAGGAGTTCCAACCGTGTTGGCCGGCCGACCGAATGCCGGGAAGTCCTCTTTGCTCAATGCGTTGTTGCAAGATGCCCGGGCCTTGGTTTCGGATCAACCCGGGACCACCCGGGACACCATTGAAGAACCTTGTGTTATTGAGGGAATCACTTTTCGATTGATGGATACTGCGGGCCTTCGTGAATCGAACGATGCCGTTGAACAAATGGGTGTTGCACGCACCCACCAAAAACTTATCCATGCCGGCCTTGTGTTGATGGTAGCCAGCATTGATGAATACCCCGAGGAAGCCTGGATGAACCTGTTAAACTTGGCAGGAGCCCAAAGCAAAGTTTTGGTAGTCTTGAACAAAGTCGATTTGCCTGCTGAATCCGGCCATCGCTCCGAGTGGCTGCAGCGTTTTCCGGATTTGGTGGAAATATCGGCCCAGACGGGGCAGGGAATGGAGGTGTTGCGCCAAAGGATGCTCGACATGGTGGACCTGGGTCGCCTTGCAGGTGATTTTGTGGCCGTGAATGTTCGGCAAAGGGAATCCCTGGATCAAGCTGCTGCTGCGCTACAGCGCATTGTGAACGGGCTTCAACAAAACCTGGGGACCGAACTGCTGGCCGAAGAGATGAGAACCGTGTTGCGGTCTTTGGCTGAACTTACCGGGGATATCGCAGCCGATGATTTGCTCGGCGCTATCTTCTCGAAATTTTGCATCGGTAAGTAACCTAATAATCTATCTCTTTGCTTCATGTAATCGTTGAATTTAAGGGCTTTGGCTTGGTGGATATGGCGTTCCGTCGTCTTGCGTTAGGCATTTCAAGCGCTGTAACAACTTGCTGTAGGGCCTCTTCGAGCCGTATTGCCACGAAATTCCTAGAATAGGGTCGAAGGATGTACCCCAATTTGTTGGGTGATTTCTTTTTGACTCCTTCCCTCCTGAAGGAGAGCCTTAATTTTATGCCTTTAATCAAAACTTAGCTAAGTGTAGTTTTTTTTCATAAATTGCACTTTTAAGTTGAACCCAGCGATTGATTTATATAAGTTAAATATTTCTTAGTTATGTGTGGAATTCTTGGATTTTTTTCAGAAAAACAAAATGCATCCTCATACCGTCAAGTCATCCTGAACCTGTCTAAAAAAATCAGGCATCGCGGTCCGGATTGGTCTGGGATTTATGCAACCGAAAAAGTCATTCTTGCTCACGAAAGATTAGCCATCGTCGATCCTCAATCTGGAGGACAGCCACTGTTGAATAAAGAAAAATCAATTGCTCTTGCGGTCAACGGAGAAATCTACAATCACCGCGAATTGAGGAATAGCCTAAGTGGATATTCGTTTTTAACTCAATCCGATTGCGAGGTTATTCTTGCATTGTACGAAAGAAAGGGAGAAAATTTTTTGGATGAAATGAATGGCATTTTTGCATTTGCACTGTATGACTCAGTTCAGGATGCTTACCTGATTGCCAGAGACCATATGGGAATTGTTCCCCTTTATTTGGGATGGGATTTAGAAGGACATCTTTATGTTGCATCTGAGTTGAAAGCACTTGAAGGTCAATGCAATAGGATCGAGGAATTCCCTCCTGGTCATTTCATTTACAGCAAAATTTCCTTGGTACCACAAAAATGGTTTGAACGCGATTGGAAGAAATTCGAATCCGTCAACAACAGTATTTCCGATATTTCCTTACTTAGAAAAGGGTTGGAAGATGCGGTTCATCGACAGTTGATGTCTGACGTGCCTTATGGTGTGCTGTTGTCCGGGGGGTTGGATTCATCAATTGTATCGGCCATCGCAAAGAAATTCTCATCCATGCGTATCGAAACCGATGACAGTCAGCAGGCATGGTATCCGCAGCTTCATTCTTTTGCCATTGGACTATTGGGATCGCCTGATTTAAATGCCGCACGAGATGCGGCAAAACACATAGGATCCATCCACCACGAAATTCATTTTACCGTTCAGGAGGGACTTGACGCGTTACGCGATGTAATTTATCATCTTGAGACTTATGATGTAACTACTGTCAGAGCATCAACACCCATGTATCTCTTAGCCAGAGTCATAAAGTCAATGGGTATAAAGATGGTGCTCTCAGGAGAAGGTGCTGATGAGATTTTTGGAGGATATCTCTATTTTCACAAGGCTCCTGATGCAAAAAGTTTTCATGAAGAAACGGTTCGAAAGCTTGGGAAACTTCATTTATATGATTGTTTGAGGGCGAACAAATCGCTTATGGCATGGGGGATCGAGGGGCGTGTACCTTTTCTAGATAAGGATTTTATGGATATTGCCATGAGCCTGAATCCACAAGATAAAATGGCTTCTAACGGCAAAATGGAAAAATGGATATTGAGAAAAGCATTTGAAGATTACCTTCCTGAATCCATAGCATGGCGTCAGAAAGAACAGTTTTCAGATGGTGTTGGTTATGGCTGGATCGATGCATTGAAAGCCAAGGCAATGGAGTTGGTTTCTGATGAGAAGATGGAAAAAGCAATTCATCGTTTCCCAATAAATACGCCACAATCAAAGGAGGAGTATCACTATCGTTCAATTTTTAGCGAGTTGTTTCCTTCAGATTATGCAGCACGTTGCGTTCCCTCGGTGAAATCAGTGGCATGCAGTACGCCTGAAGCTCTCGCATGGGATGCCTCTTTCATGAATCTGAATGATCCATCAGGACGAGCTGTCGTTTCGATTCACAAAGACGCCTACAAATAACCCACAATTTCATCCATCATAAACCTATTCAGACTCTTTAATTGTGCATGTACTAAAATTCGGTGGGTCTTCCGTAGCCAACGCCAATAATATCAAAAAGGTCATTCAAATTGTGTCTGGTAACAAGTATGATTCTCAGGTCATAGTTGTTTCAGCATTGGGTGGTGTGACCGATATGCTTCTCCTTTGCGCAGATGCTGCATCAAAAGGAGATTCCAATTATAATACCATGCTCGATGAAATTGAATCAAGACATCAATCCTTGATTGTTGAATTGATACCGAATGAGAATAGTGCTGTTTTACATCTTTTAAAAGAGAGCCTCAATGATTTGAAAAAAATTATGCAGGGCATCCATATGATAAGCGAACTCACAAAAAAAACACAGGATCGTGTTGTCTCTTTCGGGGAACTTCTCTCCTCCATGATCATCTCAGAAGCTTTCACCCATTCAGGCTCAAAAACAAATTGGGTAGATGCCAGAACTATCATCAAAACAAATGCGCTTTTTGGCAATGCTTTGGTGGATTTCAAAAAAACAAACAAACAGATCGTCGATTATTTCTCTGTTTCGCATGCTCTTTCTATTGTCCCTGGATTTATCGGATCAGATTCAGAGGGGAATACGACCACGCTTGGAAGAGGCGGATCTGATTACACAGCTGCCATAATCGCAGCCGCTTTGAGTGCAGATTCGCTTGAAATATGGACCGACGTTAGTGGCATGATGACTGCAGACCCACGTTTATGTGTAAACGCTAAAATTATTCCTTCTGTCACATACCGTGAGGCTATGGAATTATCCCATTTTGGAGCGAAAGTGATCTATTCGCCGACCATACAACCCGTGATGAAAGCTAACATTCCTGTTTGGGTGAAAAACACATTCAGCCCTCAAGACAAAGGAACCGTCATCTCTGCGAATGATAAAAATGCGTATGGTTCATCTATACAATCAGCCTCATCACTCATTACCGGTATTTCCTCCATCAACAAAGTGAGTTTGATAACTCTTGAAGGCTCTGGGATGGTTGGTATGCCAGGTTTTTCAAAACGTTTTTTTGAAGCCTTAGGCCGTCACTCTGTAAATGTTATTTTTATCACTCAGAGTTCTTCTGAGTATTCCATTACAGTTGGTATTGATGAAGACAAGGTGAATGTTTCTCTGCAATCGGTGAATTCAGAATTTGATCGTGAAATTTCATCGGGAATAATTGATCCAGTGGTCGCTGAAAACAATTTATCTATTGTAGCAGTTGTTGGTGAACAGATGCAGAAGCATACCGGGATCAGTGGTAAAATGTTTGGTGTTTTGGGGCGAAATGGTATCAACATCCGAGCTATTGCTCAAGGTTCATCCGAGATGAATATATCTGCTGTCATCAGCACAAGCGTTGTAAAAAAAGCGGTAAATGTGCTACATGAAGAATTTTTTGAAACCTCTTACAAACAAATCAATGTATTCATTGCCGGTACCGGAAATGTAGGAAAGAAATTAATCGGACAAATTCAAAATCAGCAGCAGAATTTACAGCAGAGTCTCTCCATGCAGCTAAGGGTAATTGGAATCATGAACAGCCGTAGGATGGTGGTGAATGAATCGGGTATTGATTTGATGGAGTGGGAGAAATCGATAGCTGAAGTAGTTTCAGCCGATCCGAAACAATTTGTTGATAGGCTGATTTCTTTGAATCTCAGAAACTCCATTTTTGTAGACATTACGGCGCATGAAGCGATTTCAGATTTGTATGAAAAACTTTTGGAGAAGAGCATATCGGTTGTGGCTTGCAACAAGATAGCCGCATCTTCCCAATATAGTCGTTATCGTAAACTCAAAGATCTAGCCAAAGAATACAACACCCATTTTTTATTTGAAACCAATGTGGGAGCTGGATTGCCCATTATAGGGACCATCCATGATTTGGTGAATAGTGGAGATACGATCCACCGTATGGAGACTGTTCTCAGTGGTACATTGAATTTTGTTTTCAATACTTATGATGGATGCACTTCATTTGCTGATGTAGTGGCTTTAGCTCAATCGGAGGGTTATACAGAACAAGATCCAAGACTTGATTTAGGCGGAACGGATGTTATGAGAAAAATTTTGATTCTGGCCAGGGAAACAGGTATAAAGATGGAGTTTGATGAGGTTGAAAACATTGGTTTTATGCCTGATGAATGTATGAGAGGTTCAATTCAGGATTTTTATGAATCAATGAAAAAACACGAACCTCATTTTTTATCACTTTATCAGTCGGCAAAGAAAGAGGACAAAAAACTCAAATTTGTAGCGTCATTCGATGGTGTAAAAGCAAGTGTGGGTTTACAACAAGTTGGCTCTGACCACGATTTTTACCATCTTTATGGGAAAGACAATGTTGTATTGTTTTATACGGACCGATATCAGCAACAGCCATTGGTGATTAAAGGGGCAGGCGCCGGGGCGGAAGTAACGGCAAGCGGTGTTTTTGCCGATATCATCAGAGCAACAAAAAAATAGACTATGCAAACCATAACAGTAAAATCACCTGGAACACTTTCCAATTTATGTTGTGGTTTTGATGCTTTAGGTATGGCTTTACAGGAACCATTCGACATCATTCAAGTTTCAAAAAGAACAGTATCTGGAATTTCGATTTACCACAAGGATTCATACGGACTTTCTGAAGATCCAAAGATTAACATCGCAGGGGTCTCTTTGCAGGCGTTCATCAGCAAACTGGCATACAAGGAAGGATTTGATGTGACCATTGATAAAAAAATAAAGCCTGGCTCCGGACTTGGTTCCAGTGCGGCTAGTGCAGCAGGAATTGTCGTTGCTGTGAACGAGTTGTTAGGTAAACCATTTACAGATAATGAGCTTCTTTTACTGGCGATGGAGGGTGAAGCAATGGCGAGTGGGTCTAGACATCTCGATAATGTGGCTCCTTGTGTTTTAGGTGGTACCGTGCTTATCAGAGACGCCCAGAATCTTGACATTGTCAAATTGAACAATCCAGACTTATTTGTCAGCATTGTCCATCCCCAGATTGAAATCAAGACATCTTTTGCTAGAGAAATTCTCCCCGTTGATATCCCATTAAAAAAAGCAGTTATGCAGTGGGCGAATGTGGGCGGATTGGTAAGCGGAATTTGTATGAATGATTTAGACCTAATTGCACGTTCTTTGGTGGATGTAATTGTGGAGCCTGTGAGAAGCAAGTTGATTCCTGGATTTGATGAAGTCAAGCAGATAGCCATCCAGAGTGGAGCTATGGGTGGCGGCCTCAGTGGCAGTGGCCCCAGTGTGTTCATGTTCAGTAAAAACTTGGAAACCGCTGAAAAAGTAGAATCGGAAATGAAATCAGTTTTTGATAAAATTCAGTTAGAATGTAAATCCTATGTAACAAGACCAGCTCAACATGGAATTGAAATATTAGAATTACAATAAGGATGCCGTTCAATGAAATATTATAGCACCAATAGAAAATCTGAACTGGTTAGTTTTAGAGATGCTGCCATTGAGGGTTTGGCTCCTGATGGTGGTTTATATTTTCCCGATACAATACCCACATTCGATAAACATTTTTTTGGCGAGTTGAAAACAAAATCATTGGAGGAAATCGCTTATCGTATTCTAATGCCTTATGTCGGTGAATGCATGAAAGAGGATGAGCTTTTTGATCTTGTTGAACAGGCATTTGATTTTCCCATTCCTTTGAAGGAAGTCCAAAAAGATCAGTTTGTTTTGGAATTATTTCATGGTAATACACTTGCATTTAAGGATGTGGGAGCAAGATTTATGAGTCGTTGTTTGGGCCGTTTTGTAAAAGATCAGGACCGGAAAATGACCGTTTTAGTGGCTACGTCAGGAGATACCGGAGGTGCGGTTGCCGATGGCTTTTATGGTATTGAAGGCGTGGATGTGGTCATTCTTTTTCCGTCGGGTAAAGTAAGTGCGGTACAAGAAAAACAATTGACCGCCATGGGAGGAAATATTCATGCCCTTGAAATAGAAGGTGATTTTGATGATTGCCAGCGTTTGGTCAAACAAGCGTTTTCTGATACAGAACTGAGAAAAAAAATATTTCTAACTTCTGCCAATTCTATAAATGTTGCAAGATGGATCCCGCAACAATTGTTCTTTTTCATGCTTTGGAAACAATGGCCGAATGATATCGAACCACCTGTTGTTTCTGTACCGAGTGGAAACTTTGGTAATATATGTGCCGGTTTGCTTGCAAAAAAATCTGGATTGCCGATAAAAAAATTCATTGCTGCATGCAATCAAAATGACGTTGTGCCTCGGTTCCTGGAAAATGGGAAATATGAGACTAAGAGCACAATACATACTATCTCCAATGCGATGGACGTTGGCTCTCCAAGTAATTTTGTTCGCATAATGGAATTGTATGACAAAGATTTGGAAGCCTTGAAAAATGACCTTGCTGCCTATCGTTATACAGATGTACAAACCGAAAGGATAATGCTAGACACCTATGCAGAATGCCACTATTTGCTAGATCCGCATGGGGCTGTAGGTTTATTAGCCTTGCAGGAGTTCCAAGAACATCATTCAAAAGCTCCAGGTATATTTGCCGCAACGGCACATCCTATTAAATTTTTTGATACGGTCCAGCGGGTCGTGGACTTCAAACTGGAACTGCCTGTTTCCATTTCAAAACTTATGCAGAAAGATTCTCTTTCGCTACGAATGCCTGCAGACTATTCAGTATTCAAGGACTATTGTTTTCAAGGTCCATGAATCCCGTTCGGCCAATCACATGGAAAGGCTGGCTTTTGGTGGCTTTGATACGCAACCTCTACCGTCTTTTGGATTTGTTGGGTTACCGCCACGGCCCGTATCCTGAAGTGAATCAGCACGAAGATCCGGGCTCCATGCGTAATCGTTGGCACGAATTCCGTTCCGGAATTTATCTGGGTTCCAAATACTATTATCAGCCTTTCATTCTGGATGAGCAAGGCAGTGGTATTCGAGAGGCTCTGCTTACCCATCACACCCCTGATTCTTTGCCTGAGGGTTTTCAAGTAGAGCATAGGGTAAGCCTGCATGCCGGCGGGGATTTGATTCCCTACCGGGCGATTCACCCTATGTGTTGCAAACATTTGTGGGATGAAATTGGCGATGAGTTTTTTGGGGCTGATTTGGTGGTGGCCAACCTCGAAAGCCCTTCTGATTTCAATCGACCCTATTCGCCGGCTCCCGAGGTTATGTTGAACGATATGTGGTTCAATATTGACCGGTCAACCTGGGAAATTTTTAACGGTGGAGGTCGTTGGAGGGGTATGGACTTGGTATCGGTCGCCAACAACCATAGCCTTGATCAGGGTATAGAAGGCCTGGAATCCACCCTTGATTTTCTTCGAAGCCGTGGGGTTTCTTATGCAGGAGCGTCTCGATTTGAGTTGGTTGAGGAATCTGCTCCTGTTTTGGAACGCAACGGTATTCGTCTGGGGTTCGTGGGGGCGACCTTCTCTCTGAACAAAGGGTTCTTACCTCCAGAACTCAAAAAACGTTGCCATGTTGTCTGTATGAATGAACCTGATGCGGACTGGTCTACTCTGGTCCAAGAGGTACAGAGCGTCCGTCAACGAGGTGCTGATTTGGTGGCGGCCATGTTACATGGCGGTGGGGCATATCAGGCCTTTCCAGGCTCTGTTTTTCGGAATAATGTGCATCGTTTTTGCGATGAATCCGGGGTGGATTTGGTCATTGCAGGTCACCCGCATCACCCTCAACCTGTGGAGAAATATCAGTCCAAGGTGAGTGGTCGAAGTCATTGGATCGTCTATTCTCTGGGAGATTTTGTCTCCTACGATATTTTCAAATGGAGCCATCTAAGCGCATGGTTGCGCGTAGAAATTCTTAAAGGTACTTATCCTGACCAAAATGCACTGCTGGGAAAATCGCAGGCTACCTGCATTCACCGTTTGGAATTGACACCGGTTTATGTCGAAGCGATTATTCGGGGAAAAGGCGTGGAGTCCCTTCGGTTCAAAAAAGTACACGGTACCCAAGGCAGCAGGTCCATCGATTGTACAGACAAAACCTCGCAAAAAGAATTTAAGGAGGTTATAAAGTATTGGGAACTTTGTGTTCAGCCCTCCTTGGGGCAATAGAACTAAGCTGTGTTTAGGGACTGACCAAGTTGAGGCTTATATTGAAGTATAGGGGATTGCCCAGGCGATTTTCCATCACATAAGGCTCATCGCTCAAGAGGCCAAAGGCCCTGTAAATTTCTTGACCGCCAACCAAACGATCCACTTCATAACGGTAGTTGATTCGATAACCGGCCTGCACCGATAGCCAAATAAAATCCTTGAGGGAGAACTCGTACATGGCCCTTAAGCGAATTTCTCCACGTCGAATTTCCAGGTCTTCATCTCTAAACTTATCTGGTGTGCCGTTTGTGTTCCACAATCGGTAACTCTGCCCTTCGAGTTCAAATCCTCCAAACAACATGTTGCGGGGATTGATGGTGTAACGAACATGGGCTCGGGCTGGAAAGAGAATTTCGGTACCCCATTTGTTGGCGGGGTCGGTCCAATTGAACAAGAAAACGGGTATATAATTCAGTTCCCCTACCCGGTAGGTGCGCGCCAAACCCAAGCCCCACTGTTTCTTCTCGTTGGGTCGTAAACCGTAAACCAGGGCAGCGGAATATTTGAGGTATTTGAGGGGCATCATCCCCAAGGGCGAGAAATCACCGTTCAGGTCGGCTGAACCCTGAAACAAAAGAAATCGTTTATCGTCCAAAGGTTTGAAGACGGTCGTGCTTACGCCCAAGGTGCGTAGGCCGTTTTGGGAAAGGGTCTGGAGCAAAGGATGATTCGTCTGCAGGGCTGATCCATCAGGATCCTCCATGAAGTAGCGTTGTTCCCAGTAATTGGCCCCCATTTGCCAAACCAAATTGGTCCGCGAAATCACCGGGATATTGAAGCCCAATCGCAATCCTTGGGAGTTGAGTACGTTGACGCTGTCCTGAGACCAATTTGTGTTTTTGTCTTGGCTCTTGAATGCACCAGCCCCTAATCCATATCCCGTCTGGAAGTCGTAACCTATACTGATTAACTTGGCCGGACTAAGACCTTCGATCTTGGGGGAACAATAACGACGCGCCCCTTCGTCGGCAAAGCCCACATTATCGTACATCGAAAAGTCCTCTTCGTCGGCGCTTTCTTGTTTGGTGCTGTCCGTATTTTGCGCCTGAGCCACATGAATAACGGCCCAGCATCCTAGGCTTAGGATGATGGTTTTCCAGTAAGGATTGAATCGATTGTGCATAGAATAGAAATTACTTTTTCACCGCAAGTCGTTTCCAAACATCCGTTCGGCCAAAGGCGGAGACCCCAATATAGCCCCTGATATCCAAGGTGTTCGGATCGGTCATTTTGATGGTGCAGCTGTAAGTGCTCCCGTTCAATGGATCGTAAATGGTGCCTTCGGACCACTGGTTGTTCTCTTGGTAAACAAAGTCTTTGAGCATTCGGTAGCCTTTGAGGGGGACATTCTGCAGGTTGGCGTCTGGGTTATTTATATCGGTTTTGGGCAATCCGGATTTTGGATCGTTCGGTTCCTTAAGCCAGACAATTTTGCCGTAGTATTTGGACCCAATTTTCTCTACTTTGACTCGGGCTCGGCCGTTGCTCGGCTCCCATACGCCTAATAAACGGTCGCCGTCATCACCAGGCATAAAGGCATAAGCCTGCATGCACAGCGCAAGGCTCATCAGGAACAAGGTTAGCTTTTTCATGAAATTAATTTGAGGGTTGAATCGAATTTATTGAAAGGTGGTGTTGTGAAGCTCAAAAAAATACGATTACCGGTATTGAATTTCCCATTGGAATTTCCCGGTCAATCGTAAATTTTGATCCCTGTCTGCGGTTAGCCCTGCATCGACCACCAGGTAAAATTCCTTTTGGGCAAAGAATTCGGAAAGTTCGGCTTCTGGGCTGGGCTTCAAGATGGCTTGGCCTGATGGGGCAGATACTGGATTAAGGACGGCCAGTTCCTTCATCGGTAGGGATGGGTCATCGCTGGCGATACTCATAACGAGGGAACCGATACCATTCAAGCCGGAAGCACTGTCGCCGCTTAGTTCGGCGGATTTAAGTTGAATCTTCGTGATTTTCATGCCTTCTTGGAACTGATTACCCAACAAACTTGCAAGATCAACCTTGACCAATTCCTGTGCCGGATTCGATCCCTCGTAAAGGGGCCCCGACCATTCAAAGGCACATTCCATGGTTCCTATTTGGGTTTTGGATTCCGGTTGGCATCCATTCATCAAGAGCATGAGCGGGCCCCACAGGGCTCCAAATGTAATTTTTCGAAGGTTCATGGCTAAAGAATTTAGATTCGTCTAAAGTTAAGGTTATTTGGCGTATTTCAAAAAGGTGTATCGCGCATTATGATAGGCGATGATTAAGCCAACCCTCCCGTCCAGGAATCCGAGTTTGAAAAAGTAGTCCCTGCAAAATTTGAAAAGGGCGCGAAGGAGGGGAATACGCCAAGCGAAACTCCCGTTCACCCTCAACTGTGCGTGTGCAATAGCTGCAAACTTTTCGCTTTGTTGACGAAGGTCCTCTGGCTTATCGTAGCTATAGTGCAGGATATTGCAAGGAATATCCACAATAGCCACACCCGCCTGCATGATCACTCGATCATGAGGATTCTGCCCCCCCCATGTTCCGTGATCTTGGTGCCATAGCCTGATTTTGCGATCGGGATACCATGCACCATGCCGTATCCACTGTCCGCAATAATTGTTAAGCCGTTTGAAGCGAAAAGCGGTTTTTGGAAGGGGATCCTTAATACTAAGTATGGCTTCAATAAGTTCCGGGGACAAGACTTCGTCAGCGTCCAAGGAAAGGATCCATTCGTTTTTGGCAAATTGAATGACCGCGTTTTTTTGTTCGACATATCCCTGGAATGCCTGGGTGAAGACTTTAGCGCCAAGATTTTGAGCGATTGCTACCGTACCATCGCTGCTTCCGGAATCCAGGACTACTGTTTCGTCACAGACCTCTCGAAGGGACCGTAAGCAGGCCTCGATTTTGGCTTCTTCGTTAAACGTAATGACGACACCCGAAATCTTCATGCCGATTAGGAACGCCGTGAATTGTTATTTTCCTCAAGAATGTATCGGGAGTCCATCAGGATGTCTTTTGGGAATTGAATATTAACTCTTAGAGTTATTGATAGATTTCAACTACTTTTTGATGCAATTCCCTAATTTCTTTCTCGGCCATTCGTTGACCATAATTCAATTTATTTTTCATTAATTCAATTGCAAGGCTTAAAGTGAATTGAATACGAAGAAATTGATGTGATAATTATTGTTTGAGCCAATTCGAGACGCCCCAGCATTCTCGCGGGTGTTGATTGGACGGCGAGATTTCCAGGGGCCTTATCTTGAGTCGGAATTGGTACAATCCATTGGGCCAATCCGAGGTATTTAAATGAGTAGTCTCACCCAATTCGCCAAACTTGTCTAGTCGGTGCATCATTTTGCCGTCTATGGAATAAACTTCCAAAATCAATGGGGTCCCATTGACCAAAGGGATGAGTTGAACCCAATCTGTTCCGGGATTTGGATAAACAAGGTTTGCACGATTCGTGGGCAGGTTGAGTTCATCAGACAGCCCAACGGTACTCACCACGGCAGGATAAGAGGTGTCCATGCAGCTCCCTATTCGCATCACCACTCGGTATGTACCGTTGGATGTCGCGGTATAATTCCGATTGGTGGCGCCTTGAATCGCGATTCCTGCGCTGTTGATCCATTGGTAAGTGATTGCTCCTGTTTGTATGGCGCTCAACTGATTTCGGTTTACTGAAATTCTACGATCGGCGGTATCTATTTTGATAAGGACGCAGACCGTTGAATCGCATTGGTCGGGTCGAGGCAGTCTGACCCGAAATTTTCCTGCCTGCTGATAAGTCGTCCCGCCATACACCAGCGATTCACCCCTGCACAGGGTGTCGCGCAGGATCCCCATCATTTGCCTTCCTGTCACAAAGTTTGAATTGGATCCAGTAAGATTCAGTCCATAGAAGAAACCATGATACCCCCCCTTAATATCTTCCAAATAGGGGACCGATACATTGTTACCGCCTGCAATACCTTGATCCATGGGGTAATACGACAATAATGCTGCCGAGGCGCTGTCCAGTTGTTGTTTGTAAAGGCACATCACCTCGTTGTCCGATAAGGCTCTACCCCACAGAGCTGCCTCATCAATGTTCCCGTTCAAATAAAAGGGGTTGCTGCTGAAACTCAGCCGGCCAATTTCCAGGGGAATATTGGTGTTGGTGATCATACCCGTTGCATTCATACTTCCTGCGAGATTTCCGTTGTGATAAAATCGTAGACTAGAGTCCGTGTAAACCAAAGCAAGGTGTTGCCACTGATTCAGGAGAACTGGTCCTTGGGTCAAGGTGTGTATGGTTCCCGCACTGTTGCGAAATCTTGCCTCATAGGTTGTTGCACTCAATTGAAGGACATAGAAGTCAGCGTTGACATCGTTTCGAAATCCCATAATTCCATCAAAATCCGGATAAGAGGGTGCCGCATTGGTGGGATAAACCCAACAGGCCATGGAAAATGAACCAAGATTGGCGACCAAAGCACTAGACCCGCTTACGGCCACATAATCGTCGATTCCATCCATGGATAACCCGTTCAAGGATTGCCCCTTGCAGGGGGAGACTATGAGCATAACCATAAAAGCCACGCTCAGGGACCAGATTTTCGAAAAGGAATAATTCATGGGATAACGTTGAACAACGAATTTATAAGCAAATACCGCTCCAAAGAGAAAACCCCGGCTTTTTGAAGAACCGGGGTTTTCGATCAGTTTCCTTCGGTTTACTTCCGAATAGTCAAAGGCAAAGTTTTGATGAAGGCACCATGAAGCCCTTTATTCGCCAGACTTGTATAAACAACTTGCACCGAATAAAGTCCGTCAGCCAGTCCCTCGGAAGGCAAGGATAACTCATTGATGCCTTTGATCAATTCGAAGGTGGATTCTGCCGTCATCAAACGACCTTGGGCATCGACAATTCGAACTGTACAGTTTCCGTGTTCGGGAGCAGCCAAACGGAGGAGGGACTTTCCGAAACTTGGATTCGGATATACGGTACATTCAGCACCAGCTCTTCCCGCGATCACGGGAATTCTAAGGGTGGTCAAATCATAGACCTCAGCAAGCGGTGAAGCCGCTTCACTTAGTTCCTCCACAACGAGATCCGATGGGGCGATGCCTTCGCTGGGCACGT
>VHBD01000009.1 GCA_016872125.1 Sphingomonadales bacterium | reverse complement strand
GGGATTGAACTGCGGTTTGGAAGATGTCAGGATACTCATGGAATTGGTGGATCAAGCTGGCCTGCATCCCGAAAGCGATCAAGACGCCTGGGCCAATGTTCTAGAGACCTTCGCAACCACCCGCAAACCCGATGGCGATGCCATCGCCCAATTGGCCTTGGACAATTTCATCGAAATGCGCGACAAAGTAGCAGACCCACGCTTTGTCTTTCAGAAAAAATTAGAAGCCCGAATGCAGGAGCAATTTTCCGGACAATGGACTCCCCTGTACACCCAAGTCACCTTCGAGCCCCTGACGCCGTACCAACAGGCCTACCGAAACGGTCAGGTGCAACAAGCGCTTATGGATCGAATCATTGACCGTATCCATGCAACGCTCCCTCAAGGAGCCTATGATAACATGGATTTGATCGACCCCATTATCCAACAAGAATTGCATGCAAGCGGTCAATGCTAATCGAATTCAGAGCATTCATAATTTAAAGGCTCTGTTCTTGTTTCGAGCATTAGCCTTTCTTATCGTAGGGGCTGGCGCCGCTCCCATGTTTTTTGTCCAATCCGATTCCGTTTATGTATACGGAGCTCTGCTTGGCTCTTTTGTTTTGATCATCCTGCTTTGGGCCCTGATCAAACCAGGCTACACGGCCGTTGAATCCGATGGACAACGAATCCTGATATCAACGGACAAGGACGATTCCGGAAAATTCTACCTCGAATTACCTGCCTCGCAGATGGTTTCTTTTGAATTATCGCCTGTGAGCGGTGGAGTACGCTGGGTGCTGGTGATCCTGCGCCAAACGCCTCAAGGGGTCATGCGAAGCAAAAAAATCCACCTGAGTCTGTACGGCCCCTCGAAAATCAAAGGCGTCCGTACGCTCTTGAACAATATCTTAATCGAAAATCAAAGGCAACCTCTTGTTGGTTAACGATTTAGTCTCGGGTAATGATTTTTCTCGGAGGGATTTTACCACCTTGGAGGAGATATAACGATCTAGGAGAAATGAGCGGCCTTGGTGGGATAAAGAACCGGCCTTGAAGGAACAGCATCCAAGGCAATATTGGGTAACATCAGATTTAACAAATAGTTCCCATCAGGAATATTCGAAGGAACATATATGAGTTCTGTGATGGTTGCTGAAATTCGAATCGCCGTATCCACGCACCAAAACGCTTTGTGAGCGAGCAATTGCCCCTGGTCACGCTCCGGATCCACCGATGGCAAATCCGTCAACAAATGCAGGATTCTTAGCGTAGCAAGGTACGCCAAGGCTTCAGGCTCGAAAGCCGCGGGGGAAGTTTCTGAATAATCCTTGGTCAATTTGGAGGATTCATTCGGTAAGGTTCGAACCACCAAGCCTTCAAGGGCATTGCTGTTGTTATGCGGAAGAAGTTTGGACAATTCGCTGCGGGTAATCCAAGGTTGGAACGGATCATTCTCTTTGAGGACAGGGGTCACGGAAACCAATTGAACAGGGAACCAAAATTGAGCCAAGGCCGTATGGACTTTGAGGCATGTTTCCAGTCCATGGCCTGCCTGACCCTTCGCATTGTACCCGATATGACCGACACATTCCGTGTGCGTACCGTTGCCATGCGGGCTTATTTGAATACCTATGACGTTGCAAGGAGAGCCTTTGGCCACATCGCCAACAAAAGAACCCGCTCGAAAAGGCTCAAAAATAGGATAATCTATCGAAAACGCCCGAGGATTTCCCATTCCGTGATGCAGGGGAATCGAAAGATCCCAAGGGGAATTCAGATCCCAAGCCTCGCCTGTTCCTGAATTTGAAGCTATCAATTTCATCATCATCGAATTAATAACACGCTGTAATTAGGCCTCTGCAAACAATTCCACCGCAATGAAATCTGCGAGAGCCCTACCTGCTAAACTAAGCCGAAGAGGGGCTTCTCTATCCTCTAACCTTAATCCATCAAACCAATCCGCAGGCATTTTCGCTATTTGTTGGCGTATCCGCTGAACTCGCTCTGGACCATGAACCGCCTCCAAAGCCAGCCAGTCCAACCCGTCCATCAAACGAAGCCCAATCAAAACGGCCTCATTAAAACGCTGATCATCGGTCAACAATTCTTCGCTTGACGGAACCTTCCCGGACTGAATCTCCATTTGGTATTGAATATTGTTTGCGATATTCCAAGAGCGCTTTCGATGTCCATCAAAGGAATGGGCCGATGGGCCCAAACCCCAATACGCATGCCCAGACCAATATCGGCTGTTATGCAACGCCTCATGACCCGGCAAGGCAAAGTTCGAAATTTCATAGGCCCGGTACCCCTGTGCTGCGGATACCTGATACAGATGCATCATCTGTTCCAAAACAAGGTCCTCAGCGGCCAGACGAACCTTCTTTTGATTCACCTGATGGTACAGGGCCGTTTGCGGCTCAACCGTGAGTTGGTAGGATGAAAAATGAGGCAACCGCCAACTTAATAATTCCTGTAAATCTGCCTCAAAGTCCTGTAACGTCCGGTCAGGATATCCGTAAATCAAATCTGCACTAATGGACTCAAACCCCTCGTTTTGGAGCAGGTGGAGAGCCTCTCTGCCTTGAGCCGCATTATGCGCTCTGTTCATCCTAGCCAAATTCCGATCATCAAAGGACTGAATCCCCAGGCTAATCCGATTCACCCCCAAAGAACGCCAGTCCTTGACCTTAGCTGGTGTTACGTCCTCCGGATTCACCTCCAAAGTGAATTCCCTGACCCCATCGAGATCAAACCACCGTCGAATACCGTTCGTCAAGGACCCCAACTCCGCCATGCTAAGCAAGGAGGGTGTGCCACCGCCATAATACAGAGTTTGGAGCGTAGAACGTTTTGCTTCGGAAAGGTAAGCTATGCATTGGCCCTGGGGCAATTCTTCATGGGCCGATGCCCGCATTCGATATTCCAATTCATCGAGCATCGAACGAATCAACTCCCCTCGCCGTTGCAGCGAAGTGCTAAAATGGAAATTACAATAAGAGCAAGCCTTTCGGCAAAAGGGAATATGAACGTACAGCGACTCAGGAACCACCAAAAACGGAGGACCTAGTAATCCCAAAGGCTCTGTTCAAAATTGAACATCTTCTGTTTGATCCGCTCCGATTCCATGAGGAAATCTTCAGGATTGCTGGCGTAGTCTTCGATTCGAACATCTTTGACGTTAGGCTCTTTGTAGATGTACGAGGAAAAAAATCTGCGCAAAAACACATCATCGTACGAAATTTTGGCTGACTCGTTCTTCATGTTGAAGACCTCTGCCTTGGCCAAAATAGGGCGAATAGCCGGGAAATACAACCAGAACATGGGGATTTCACCCACCACAATGCCATCGGATTTGAGATTCTGAACAGGCGCGATGGCGACGATCCGAACCACCATTCCTGCGGTTTTACGATCAAAGACCCATTCTTCTTTGAGCCTGAATTTCACGACATCGTTGGGATTAAATTCCACTTTCTCCACCCTACGCTCTAAGGCAAAGGTGATGGGATTACTCACGGTAATGGTATCATACTTCTCCAAGGCGTTGAGAATTTCTGAGGCCTGCATTTTGTTGGCATCGTTAAGTTCATCGGAGCGGTAGATGTAGCCGTTCAAATTACCTTTCTTCAAAGCGTCCATCAAAACATTGATTAACATGCTCTTCGGATGGGTAAAGGGCATGTTCAATTTCTGGTTAAGGTCAATAACCCTCAGGATGGTCCAAGAGAACATCACATCTTGTTCTTGAATCTCAGGGAGCTTGATCGGATCTTTGGAAACCGACAGGTTCATGGACCGCTTGTAGGCACCATCGATAACCTCTGGACTACCTTGACCCAAGGCAGACCATGAGACCAATCCAAATAGAATAAGAAAAAAAAGATTCTTCATAATTAATTGATAGAATAAACGGCGGGAGGGAGCTTACGGGTAATCTTATCTGGACCGACTACTTTAACTTCATCAAAAATGAATCGGTCCCCGGCTTTGGCATTGCGAATAATTAGTTGGAGCTTGGCATTGTAGATAGCCCCGGTATTGGCAAAGGGTTCAACGTCTTTGCGTGCGGCGAAATAGAGCATTCTAAAGCTTATCACATCGAATCGCATATCGAAATCAAAATCCTTCAAGTTTGCGATCATGCCACCCTGCGCTTTGAATTGAGATACGGATACGGTTCCTGGGGTTAATCCCCCTATGGTTGCCTGAGGATCTGGAACAGCCTTGACACGGAACAAAGAAGTACCAAGCATTTGGCTTCCCTTTCCATCCACTGATTTACCACGCACATCGATATTGATATTCATCCCTGGAGAATTTACCCGTACGATGTACTTCCCCTTGGAGCCGGAAATCGTTCCACCCCCTGAAATGGAAGGCACCAGGTTTTCCGGAACAACACCGGGTGCAGAGATCGATACAGGATTGTCCACGCCAACATACAATACATTCATTTTGTCAGGAGAAACGACAGCCGCTGGCCGTGCGACCGTGTACGCGCTGCTGAAAGGGTAACGTGTCAATTCACCAGTGGATGGACTTACCACGTTAATGAATCCTCCCCATTTCTTTTCACCTTCTGCGGTAGCTCTGATTTTGAGTTTACCCATACCTGCTTCCACAGGTACTTGGCTTCCACCTTCCAAGCGTATATCCAAATCTTGTCTGCTATCATACGCAACCAACAAGATATCGGCTTCGTAATCCTGACCTGTCAAAATATAACTGGATCGAGCCACCACCTTGGCTTCTACTTTGTCAAACTTATACGATGCAGCATCAATCTGACTCAACAGGTAGCTAATAACCTCTGTTTCCGTGTTCCGTATATCACTCTCGTATTTCGAAAGCAGAGTTATAACCCCGGATAAGGGCATTTCTCCAAAGTTGGATTGAAGCCAGTTCTTTCGGACCCCCGTTGCTGCATCGGGGTCCTTGGCCTCATCCAAGTAAATCTTTAATTTCTTACGATCCCCTTTGGGAACCATTTTGAGAATCATAGCACGGTAATCGTTAATAAGCTTCTTGAATTTCAAGCCTTTGGGGCTCTTTCCTTCAGGGTTGACCAATACCCGGGATGAAATGTCAATATTCCCATCATCCACAACCCTTCTGGCACCATCCTCTACCTTAAAGTCTTCTTCATCCACCTTTTGATTCATGTTCCCCCCCAAGTCAATCATTTCACTTTTGGCGTCACTTACGAATTTAAGCAAGGCTTTCGTTCTCTTGCGTACAATTTGAGCTTTGTCAAAATTGGCTTTGGCCTTGCCAGGTTCCTTTTCCATCCTATCGTCAAAAGCCTTGTAGAGCGCTTCGTTTTTCTGACCTACCGACAGTGAGGTCTCCTCCAGGCTTTTGTTAATCATCGCAAAGGCCTTCAAAATCTCTGCGGATACATTCAAAGCAAGCATTGCGGTCAACACGAGGTACATCATGTTGATCATTCGCTGCCTTGGAGAAAGTTTTGCGCTGGCCATTGCTAGGGATGCTTGGGGATAAGGATTAGGTTAGAAGAATGGGAGGAATCTTGGCTTCTAGAACTCCAACGGAATCAATAGCGGGTGGACATCGCATTGAGCATATTGCCATACACTGCGTTAAGGGAGGCAATATTGCGATTCAGCCTGGCCATTTCGTGTTGATATCGTTCTGCATCTTCTTGGATAAGTTTGAGGGAATCCATCATCCTGCTGACACCACCCGCGTTATCTGAAGCAGCCCGTAATGCCGAAGCTGTATTTTTCATTTCTACATCGTACATGCTATTGAATGAACCTATATTTTCGATGAGCTTCCTCATCTCTTCACGATAGGCGCGGGTTTCATCTCCCATTTGTTGGAGTTCCGCTAGCGATTCGGATGAAGTCCTGACCTCGCTTTGGTATGACTGATTGGCTGAAATTAGATATTCGTTCAGCTTGGCCATTTGTTCGTTGTAAACCCTGGTTTGCTCACCCATTCCAGACATTCCTTCCAATGAACCGGAAACGGATTGTGCCCGGTCAGCAACCTGACCCATGGATTGGGTTGCCTCACGGACTTTGGAGGCAAATTCACCTGAACTGAAACTTGCGGTGTTGATTTCGCCCATTTTCTGAACATTGGTATTTAAAGCCTGAAAGCTCTTGCCCAAATTATCCAGAACATCCTTGCTTAGGTTGGCTTCACGCATCATGGCGCCCAATGTTGCCGGAGGAGCCTTGGCCTCACCGCCTGCTAATTCAGGGTAGACCAATGACCAATCGGTATCTTCGGCAGGTGGCTCAAATCCTGAAACAAAGAAGATTATGGCCTCGGTACCCAAACCCAAGGTAAGAAAAAAGTCAGCCCCTGGAAGGTGACGGATCTTGAACAATGCCCCGATGATCACAACGGAGGCGCCCCAACCGTATAGATAATTGAGGGTTACCTTACCCTTCTTGGATTGTAAATATTCGACAATTTCTTCTCGTTTAAAAGAAAATTTCATGTTTGAAAGTTTAGAATTTAAATACTCAAGCAGTAAAAACAATGACCCTACCGAATGTCTCTAATGTCACGACCTGTAAAATCCATTACACATCGAAAGCCAATGGTTGAGCGGGCAGAGTCCTGAAAATCATACGACCTGGTGCCATTCATCAAGAAATACCCAACATCCTTCCAACTTCCTCCGCGGATGACTTTCCTTTTGAGGTAAGAAGGGTCATTTGCCTTGGCATTGTAACGATAATCAGGATTTAAATCCCCTATGAAGGAGCTGGCAGATTCATCAAAGGTCGAGGCCGTCCACTCCGCAACATTACCAGCCATGTTGTACAATCCAAAATCATTGGGATTGAATGAATAGGTTTTGGCGGTGTACGTCACGCCATCATCCACGTAGTTACCTCTACCGGGTTTGAAGTTGGCTAACAAACAACCACGGTTGTTGCGCAATGAAGGCCCACCCCAAGGATAGGGAGATGACATACGGCCACCGCGGGCGGCATATTCCCATTCAACCTCGGTAGGTAATCGAAACGGGAAGCCTATGCTCATTCTTTTGGACTGACGATACGACTGCAATAACCTGGTACGCCAGTCACAGAATGCAGTGGCTTGATTCCAGGTAACCCCTACCACAGGGTAATCGTAATACGCTGGATGACTAAAGTATAATTGAGTTTGAGGCTCGTTGTACGAATAGGCCATGTCGGTGGTCCACACCAAGGTATCCGGATAAATATTGATGGAACGAGCCTCTACGAATTCATTACGATTCCGTCCAGAGCCGTTAGCGACTGCAGAGGAATGATCGTAGGTTTTGTAATTGTAAACAAAACGAGGAGTATTCCATTCTCTCCGACCAAAGATCCGCTGATTTTCGGGAAGAAACAAATCTTCCAGTTCTTCGATGACCGCAGGGTCAGCCCAATTGATTCTTGCTTTCCAATTGATGTATTCATTACCATCTTCATCCTCTACGGTATTGCCCAAAATCGTGTGGGCTATTGAATCCCTCACCCAATTGATAAACTGACGGTATTCGGTGTTTGAAATTTCGGCATCATCCATGTAGAACGGGCGCATGGTGATGTTCTTCAGAGGACTGTTCATATTGAACAAGATATCCTGGTCCCCTTGGCCGTACAAGAACGTGCCCTGCCGGATGTACACCATTCCATAAGGCGTTGTTTCTAACCATCGGCCACCATCGCGTGCCCCGATAAGGTCGCCCGTATTCCCACCACTGCAAGATACCAGCAGTAATCCAATTCCTAGAACGAGAAAAGACAACGGCCAAGAGGGCTTTGCAGTTGTATTCATGTGATTCTTTACGGTCATATTCATTTTTTGCGAATGCTAAAGGTAGCTATCAAATAAGAAATTGTGAAAAAAGCTTAGAAATACCGTGGAGTTAAAATCTTTTTCTGAGGTGGAGGAGGGATTTTGATAGTAAAGTCATACCCCAAGAAAACCTCGTGAGAACCGTTAGCCAATCCTCCCAACTCACCGGTATGTTCGGTAAAAGAATACCCAAACCGTACTCCGTTTCTCATCCGGTAACCCAGAAGTCCAACGAAACCATCTCCTTGAGAGTACCCTCCCCCTAACCAGATCCGGGTTCCAATGGAAAGCATAAGGTTATAATCAACTTGAGAAATGAAGGAATTGGACTTAAAAAGAACGGATGGCGTTAGCCTCCAGTATCTGTTCAAAGGAATTTGGTACCCCGCTGATGCAAAAAGATTCCGGGCATAAGTCAGGGTTGAACCGGTATTGTTGAACTGAAGTTTGGGTTGATTAAGCCGATTGAAGGCAAAATTCACAAACCAACGCGAGGATTGAAAATTAATCCCGGCCCCCAGGTCAAATGCATTAGCCTGTACATTGGAAGAAACCAAGAGCGGGTCATTGGGAGTCTCCGGACGAAATTTGGTGCCATCCAAAGAGGTTTGGATCATCCCCCCGTAGACCCCCAATCCCATACTGAAAGTTCGAAAAGGAATACGAAAGGCATAATTAAGACGAACGTTGGTGCTTTTGTTGAAAAACTCCTGGTCTTGAACCACCAACAACCCCAACCCACCACGCAAAAACTCAACCGGTGCATGAATACTGAAACAGGTGGTTCGGGGTGAGGCATTTTCTGGAATATTAACCCATTGATATCGAGAGGCTAAGATTGTGCTGATGGCCGGTCTCGACCCTGCAACCCCGGGGTTGAAATAAAAATCGTTGAACATGTATTGGTTCCACTTGGGCTCTTGTTGAGCGTTAACCCAAATCGAGACCAACAAACCTGCAGCGGTTAACAGGAACCGAGTGATCAGTTTCTTGAAGGGTTGTTTCAAACCAGCGTTCATTAACCCGAAGAAACGAACAAATCGTGGGATTTGAGCTTTATTTGAAAGGCTTTTTCAGGCAGGCCTCGATGGCCATGACCAAAGAAGGAAACTCCGGGGTTGGAGCGGCAATGTCCAGCCTGAGACCCCTTTGAATCACAGCCTCATGCGTTTGGGTTCCCAAAGCGGCTATTTTTGTCTCGTTTTGCACAAAATCAGGAAAATTCTCATAAAGAGACTTGATCCCCATCGGGCTGAAAAAGCACAAAACATCGTACTTAATATCAGCTAAATCACTTAAATCACTGGAAACGGTTTGGAACATCACAGCTTTGGTGATGTTGAGGCCAGATTCTTCCGCCTTAACCAAGAAACTTTCTGAAAGTGCATCGGAACAAGGCATCAGATAGGCAATTTCCTTATGCTTCAGCATTTGAGGCAGGAGATCTTCCAATTTGCCTTTCCCAAAGGCAATCTTCCGTTTCCGGAGTTGGGTATATCGCTGCAAATAATGGCCTACATTATCAGAAATGCAGAAATACCGGGTTTCAGGATCCACTTCTACACGCATTTCCTCGCAAAGCCTGAAATAATGATCCACAGCATTTTTGCTGTTGAAGATCACTGCAGGATATTCCCCCAAGGCTATTCGGGCCTTCCGGAACTCCCTGGCGGAAATCCCTTTGACTTCAATAAAGGGCCTGAAGTCGACTTTGACCCCGTATCGGTTTCCCAATTCCACCAAGGGTGGGCGTTCTCCCGGCTCCGGTTTGGGTTGGGATACGAGGATGGTTCGAATTTTGGTTTTTTGGGGGGAGGCTTCTGCCATGCGGTTATTTCATTGCAATCATCGTGATGGGGATGATTTCGAAGGTGCAAATATAGAAAACCATCAAAAAAAGGCGGTGAATCGATAATTCATTTGCCAAACGAAGCAATCGAACCCACCTAAAGCCCACGGCAAGACCCAAAAGACCCAAGGATATGGCATAGGTCCATGCGATCCATGAGGGTGTACCGTATCGGGTGAACAACGGCAGGACCAACATAAAGGGGATCAAGGCGTGAAATACCCCGTAGAAACTCGCTTTGAGCCAACGATACCCTTCGTCAAACTCCGCAACCCAGGCCCATACCCTCAGGAATCCTGCCCAAAATCCTGAGGCTGTACTCAAAACGATGATCCAGAGCAAGACCAATACCGGAGCATTTCCCAAAGCCTCTGGGAGCATCGAAACCAAAATTCTTTGAAAATGAGGTAACCCGGTCAGGGTTAGGCCAAGGCTTGAATATCCTACCAACGTCCAACCTTTGGATATCAAACTTGATTCTTGACCCTTTTGACGAATGCCTTGCAGAAAAATTCTGTAATTGATGAGGGCATGCAGTTTTCCGCCATAGAAACCGGGCTCTTTGGCTAATAACCAAGAGGCGAGGACCCCAATCAACCACCAAAGTATAAAATAGCTGTCGGAGGATTCAGTCCCTCTCCATATCCCTGGGCTCATGACGAAATTTCCAATAAAAAGGTCCTAGATTCTCTTGACAAACAAAAACTTAAACAGGCAATACCCGCGTTAATGCATTTTTGATTTATCTTGAACAATTCTTCTTGAATTTACGCTGTGCGTTTATTCTTCAAATTTACCTTTAAAAATCAAATTGGGTTCCATGGCAGCGAGAAACTTATTGGTGTACAGGGCCTCGGCCGGTTCAGGCAAAACCCATAACCTGGTCTATGCCTTTCTTAGGCTATTGCTGCTTGCTGATGACCCTCGAACCGTAAGGCAGGCCCTTGCGATCACCTTTACACGCAAGGCCTCCATGGAGATGAAAGAGCGCATCCTTAAGCAACTCCGCTACATGGCCATGGAACCTGCAACGCGAACAGCCGATCAAAGGTCGGATGCTATGGAAACTAGCCTGATTCAGGCCTTGGAGTGCAGCCGAGAAACCCTACGCAACCGATCTTTTCAATACCTGCAACACATGTTACATCGTTACAACGATACCGCTGTAAGCACCATTGATTCTTTCATTACCCAACTTGCACGGCCCTTCTACAGGGAACTACGGACGGGGCTTGATTTTGATATTGAACTGGATCGGGACCTGGTCATCGAACAGGCCTTGGATGAGTGGATGAACAACCTGGGGAAAGACAACCAAGCCGTAACGGATTTATTGCACTTTATGGCCCAAAACCGGAACCAAAAAGAGCAATCATGGAATACCCGATCCATGTTGGAGAAATACGCTGGGTTTCTCTTTGAGGACAGAACCTATGCACATTTACATCAGCTCTTGGAGCGTAGCCCGGAATCCTACCAAAGGCATTTCGATGAACTTGAAGCCAAGCTTCAAAACCATTTGGATTATACGCTGAAGATCGCGGCTAAGCTAGCGCAAGAAGCCAGAGACCTGGGCTTTGATACGGATGACTTTGTCCAAAAAAGCAGTGGGATTTTGGGCCACCTCGAAAAATTGGCAGGTGGAGATTGGGGGGCTCTGCATTCCACCGCCAAAAAAGCCCTTGACGAAAGGCGTGTCCTTCAACCCAAATGCAACTTACGCTTGCCGGATTCTTGGGTTCAAGAAGTCATTGAGTTTATGAATTACCGAGCTGATTCAGCGGGTGAAGTGGAATTGCTATCCGCGCTTTTGGATATGCGCTACGCTACCACGCTTATGGGTTCCATGTACCAACATTTCATAGAATTCAACCGAAACCAACTCCGAATGCCTTTGAATTTCATGTATTTTCAGATGGCCGACCTGATCCGTCAAACCCATCCGGAATACCTATGCGACCGGGTTGGGCAACGATACCAACATGTTTTGATCGATGAATTCCAGGATACCAGTTTGCTTCAATGGCAGTGTTTGTTCCCTTTGGCCGATAATGCCATAGCGGCTGGCGGCACGGCACTTATGGTGGGGGATGTCAAACAATCCATCTACCGATGGAGAAACGGAGATGCCCGCCTGCTCGCTTCCCTTCCTAAGGATATGTTAGGAAATTCAATTTCCGCCCTTTGGGAAGGCTTATTTGAAGCGAAATTTTTGCGGGAGAATTATCGTTCTTTCAGGAATATTATTGAATTTAACAATTCATTTTTCGGATGTTTACGCCTCAAGCATGGTGAGATCACCGATCCTTTTTTTGTGGATGTCGAACAAAAATGCTCCGCAAAGGAGCCCGCTAGCCAGACATTGGATGGAACGGTGCAAGTTGCCGTTTGGGACTACGAAAAAACCGGGGTCTCCTTGGCCTCGGAAAGGGTTAGGCTTTGTTTGGAAATACTTCAGGCCCAATTGGCCCTAGAAGCTGATGGGATCCCCCTTTACAAACCCAAGGATATCGCTATACTGGTCCGAACCAACAAGGTAGGAGCAGAAATCGCCAGCGGCTTAATGGCTGCAGGGCAGGCTGTGATTTCTCCGGACAGTCTCGTCCTGGGCCTGCATCCTGAGGTCGAAAAACTGATCACGGCCTGGCAATTCCTTCACGATTCGAGCAGCCTGTTGAATCAAGACCTGTTTTTTCTTGCGCTCAATCCGGAACAATACAAGCGAGGTGAACAACCGCTCCGGCTCAAGGAGTGGTTAACCCAACATTTCCCGCTCTGGAACGAAGATCTCTTGCTGCAGCTCCCCTTGGGCCTGCAACTTCATGAAATTGCTTACACCTTGGGGTGCGCCACCCAGGATGCTTATGTCAAACGCTTGCTTGAGGAATGGACTTTGCAATGCGCTACAGGGTTAGGAGCCCAGGAACTCCGGGATTGGTGGAAGAGAAATCGCTTGAATATCAAATTACAAATTCAGGACCAAGGTCAAGCCGTCACTGTGCTCACAGTACACAGTGCCAAGGGTTTGGAATTTCCGGTGGTGATCCTTCCTGAATTGGACCGTTCGAAAAAATTATCGGTCATTGAATACCAATGGCTGCAAGCAAACCAAGACGCATCCCTGCAGACCCAAGAAATCAATGAGGATCAACCCCCGCCAATTCACCTTGTTTCGACGAGCAAGCTCAAGAAAGGACCAGTACACCTGCAATCCATTGGCATTCAGGAAGATCTTAACAACGATTTGGATTATTTGAATCTTTTGTATGTGGCTTTGACCAGAGCTAAATCCGCCATGATCATGGTGACCGAAAAGAAAACCTCCAACAGTGGTCCTCTCACCTTTGCCAAACTTTTTGAAGAATTCGTGCAGACTCCTCAAGGGCAAGGGCTGGTTCATCGGGATCATTCAGCCTTTGAAAGTTGGACTTTGGGACAACCGCTTAGCTTTACCTTCGAAGAAAGACTGCTCCCCCAGCCCAACACTAACCCTACCCAACGAATCCCCGATACCGCAATACCGAACCCCATGACTACCCTTTCCCCCAGGCTTTGCATGGAGCAGAATTTGAACTGGCAGAGTCACTGGTCAGATCCTGTCGAGGCAGGAGCTTTGTTCCATCAAGTCGTGGCCCAATTCGAGGAACCCAAGAAGCATACCCTTGCTATCGAGGAATTTATGGCGAGGCCTGATTTGACCTTGACGTTGAAAGAGAAAGTTAGGGGTTGGATTCTCGAAGTCTTGGGTAGGGATGACCTTCGAGATTGTTGGGATGGATCTTGCAAGGTTCTGCGCGAAATGCCTCTCCTGATGGGGGATGGTCAATTTTTGAAACCCGATATGGTACTGCTGCGCCAAGACGGTACAGCCCGTGTTATCGAATTCAAAACAGGTGCTGTTCGGGAAAGTCACCTCGAGCAATTGAACCGATACCTTTTCGCCCTGCGCGATGCCGGCATCCCTGCCGAGGGAGATGTGGTCTACGTCGGTGGAGCGGCAGCCTAAGGCTACCCTTAGAATCGAGGCTCCAATCCCATGTTGTAGAAAAGGAAGGACCATTTGTCCGCGGCCTCGTCCAAGATCATGGAGGTTGGTTTGCCCGCGCCATGTCCTGCTTTCACATCGATTCGGATCAAAACCGGGGCTGGACCGGCCTGTTTGCTTTGCAATTCCGCGATAAATTTGTAGGAATGGGCCGGAACAACGCGATCATCATGATCAGCGGTGGTCACCATGGTCGCAGGGTAGGAGACTTTGCTCCGAACATTATGAACCGGTGAATAAGCACGCAGGTATTCGAACATTTCTTCGGAATCATCGGAACGGCCATAATCATAAGCCCAACCAGCACCGGCGGTGAACGTATGATAACGAAGCATATCCATCACCCCTACAGCTGGAAAGCAAACTTTGAACAAATCAGGACGTTGGGTCATGCAGGCTCCGACCAACAAGCCACCGTTGGAACCCCCGGCAATCGCCAAGCGATCGGGTTGGGTGTAGCCGTTCTGGATTAACCACTCCCCCGCAGCGATGAAATCATCAAAGACATTTTGCTTACGCATTTTGGTTCCGGCATCGTGCCATTGGTCCCCGTACTCGCCTCCCCCACGGAGATTCGCTACGGCATAAATCCCGCCCTGTTCCATAAAGAATAAGTTGGACACCGAAAAACTAGGAGTCAACGAGATGTTAAATCCCCCGTAGCCGTAGAGCAATACCGGGTTCTCGCCGTTTGGGTTCACATCCCTGCGGTGGGTCAGAATCATCGGTACTTTGGTGCCGTCCTTGGATTGGTAAAAAACCTGGGTGCTCACGTATTGGTCGGGCTCAAAATCCACCTTGCTTTGTTTGAAGATCTTGGACCCTCCTTGGAAATCGTATCGGTAAATTACCGGAGGCTGGGTGTACGAGGTAAAAGAATAATAACATTCCGTTTCACGGCGCTTGGCTCCAAAGCCGGAGGCGGTGCCTAAGCCCGGCAATGGTACCTCGTGAATACGCTTACCTTGCAAATCGTATTGAATAACCTGGGAAACGGCATCTTTGAGGTAAGTCGCCATCAAATAACCGCCAGCAGCCGTCACCGACAAAGGAGATTCCGTTTCTGCAATAAGCTCTTGCCACAGGGATGATGATGGATCTTTGGCAGTTGCCACCATTAGCCTGCGGTTGGGGGCCTTGAGATTGGTCAGTACATAGATTCGATCACCCTCCACATGCACCACATCGCTTTCGTAGTCAAGCCCGGTGATCATGGGCAGGATAGGTGAGTTTTTGATGGATAAATCTTTGACATAAAGCTCGTTACCGTAGGTAGCCTGAGCTGCAGAAATAAAGAGCCATCGATTATCTTCGCTAACCACAGCACCCAAATAGCGGTAAGGCTGTTTCTCCCCACCAAAAATCAATTCATCCTCACCTTGAGATTTGCCCATCCGATGGTAATACAATTTGTGATGCTGGGTTTTGCCCGAAAGCGCGGAGCCGTCTTTGGGCTTGTCGTAACTGGAATAAAAGAATCCTTCTTGCCCTTTCCAGGATAGGGATGAAAACTTAACATCGAATAACGTATCCCCCAAAAGCTTCCGTTTTAGCACATCCATGACCACCACCTTGCGCCAATCCGATCCACCTTCGCTGATTTGATACGCGCAGAGGGAGCCATCTTCGGAGAATTGAATACCCGCGAGGGATGAGGTTCCATCTTTGGAGAAATTATTGGGATCAAGAAAAACTTCCGGGCTTGCATTGCTCCCAGAAATTTCACGGTACAGCACAGACTGGTTCTGAAGGCCATTGTTTTTGAAAAAGTAGGTGTATTTCCCTTCCTTGAACGGGGCGGAGTATTTCTCGTAATTCCATAATTTCTCCAGCCTCTTGCGCACATCTGCTCGGTAGGGTATCGCCTTGAGGTATCCAAAGGTGGCTTCGTTCTGCCGACTCACCCACTCGGCCGTTTCCTCGGATCGATCGTCTTCCAACCAGCGGTATGGATCCTCAACGACTTTCCCGAAATAGTTGTCCAATTGGTCAACCCGTTTGGTATCCGGGTAATGCAGGGTCTCCGCCGGAGCTTGACCGGTGGCATTCGGGGAGGACGAAAGGGTAAACAAAACGGCGAATAATGACAGGGTAACGATGCGCATAGGTTGATTTTTTTCAAAGATAGGCCTCAGGGTTTCTTGATAAGGAATTTGCTTGGAAACCAAAGCAAGCCGTAAGACTCCGAAGGCTTGGCCTTCAAGGAAACATGATGGGCCCGATGGGCCCGAATCATGGCCTCGATATAGGGAAACCGAGATCGCATCGGTGCCCTCCAGCGGCGATGAACCCAACCATCGTGCATGATGAAATACAACGCGCCGTAGAGACATATTCCAACCCCTGTCCCGAGAACAAGAGGCCTATCCTCCAAACCCCACCACAAAAGACCCATTCCCATTCCGCCAAACAATAATGAGAAGAGGTCATTCCATTCAGGCCCCTTGCCCGAAGGCCGGTGATGCGTTCGATGAATAAACCACAATGGGCCGTGCATGAGGTATTTGTGGATGAACCATCCCAATGCCTCCATCCCCACCAAACCCAGGACCGTTCCAATAAAAAGAAGCGTGGGTTCGAGCATGGCCTCAAAAGTACACCGATGGACGGTGAACCTGTCCTAAGTCTAGGAGGCTTGAGCCTCCCTTTCCACCAAAGCGATTAGTTCACGAAAATCCCGAATCAGCTTCAACGGGCCATCCCAAGAGACCTCCTCTTCGGCCATATTGGCCAATGGTCCGGTGACCAAGTGGGTGCAATGGGGGAAGTCAGCCCGGACTTTGGCGAGGTATTCCGCCACAGAGCCCTGAGCAATTGCCGAGGTCAACGCAAAAAGGGTAAAGTCCGGTTGGTATTGTTGGTCAAGGATAGCCAAATCAGGGTAAGGAACATTGGTTCCGATGTAAGCCACCCTTTGACCCCTGGCCTTGAGCAGATAGGAGGCAAAAAGCAAGCCTAATTCATGGTATTCCCCTTCAGGAAGATAAAGGAGATACTTACAACTCCTGTGGTGGCTAGAATGAGAGTTCAAGGAGGCCATTTCTTCGAACCTGTCTATGGCCACGATGATTTTCTGCCTAATGATATTGGTGATAAAATGCTCGTGAGCCGGATTGATGGACCCGGTTTGCCAAAGGATCCCGATCCGACGAAAAAACGGAAAGATGAGTTCCATCATGGCTTCTTCTACCCCACATTGATCGAAGGCCTTGGACAAGAGGTTTCGAAAGGCCCTCTCATTCAGGCTAATCATGGCCAAGGTCAGCGCTTCCAGCCTTTCGTCCAAGGGCAGGGGGGCCATCTCTTGCTCCAGGACAGCGGAATGCAGCTCCTCGTTGCTTAAACGGGCCAACATGGAAATCTTGTGGCCTTGACGCATCAAGGCCGTGATTCCCAATAGTTTACGGAGGTCGTCTTGGTCGTAATAGCGAATATTCGTTTCACTCCTCTTTGGGCAGATGACCGCATGCCTTTGCTCCCAAACCCTCAAGGTATGGGCTTTGATGCCGGTGAGGGCCTCGATATCTTTGATGGAAAAGCGGTCCATGAGTTTGTTAACACCTTTGTTTCCAAAATGTTTACATGAACTTCAATCCCTGATGGGCGCCCAGACTGTATTATTGCAAATTAATTGCCGTTTATGAACCTCCAAAACCTCTTCAAAATCGTCCTCTTGGGCCTTATCGTTTGGCTAACCTACGAAACGATTGAAACCATTGCCAAACCCCTGCGTTTCGACAAAGAGAGAGATTATCGTTACGGATTCGTGATTGACCGCCTCAAAATGATCCGTACCGCTCAGGTTGCTTACCGCGAAAATAACGGTGAATTTGCCGATACCTGGGAAAAACTCATCAACTACTCCAAAAGTGGGAAAATGAAAATCACCAAGGTGATTGGAAACCCCGACGATTCCGCCGATATCCGCAAAGGAATTCGGTACGAAACGATTTTGATTTCCGTTGCTGATTCCTTGTTCAAGAATTATCCCATTGACTCCTTATGCTATGTTCCCTTTGCGGATACAGCGAAGTTCACCCTGCGCGCCGGCAAAGTCAAGAAAAGCAACTTGGAGCTCAATGTATTTGAGGTCGAAGACTCTGCACCCTTCGACACCCGCAAAGTACTCCGCGTTGGTTCCATGGTGGATGCCAACCTCAGCGGGAACTGGGAATAAGATTTTCCTTGGCCTTTTTTGATTTTCATCAATCCCAATCCTTTTGAGCAAAACTTTGAAGGGATATTGGGCGTGGAATCGTCAGTGGTACTCCCTGGGGGACTTCGATACGAACCCTCTTCCTTACCCTTATCCTGAGATTCAGTACCCTGAATCCCTGAGCGCATGGAGGGAAAATGAAGGCTTGGGAGTGATCCAAGAGCAGATCGATTTGGTCAAGCCTCCTGTTCTTTCCCAACAAGGAACCGAGAATTTTTCCGAGAGCTTTTCTTGGTGGATGAATTCCATGGGTGAATGGACAGAGGCTGAATTGATCGCGGATTTGCCTCGACAGACCTGGATACCGGCAGCCCTCTTGGACGAATGGTCCATCACCCGGCCTAACCGCGGCATAATCGCTGATTATGAGTCTATTCCTGATTTGGTTACCCTCTTTGAATCCGTATGCGGTCCCTTGAACGGAGAAATTCTGGGGTGGCAGCGAGTACCCGAAATGGATATGGCCCAACTCTTTGCCCTATCCATGTCCATCGTCGAGGGACTGCAAAGCGACGCGACCTGTTGGAGTTTTCACAACGCCTCTGCCTTATGGACCCTGTATTGGCTGGAAACTTTTCGTAACACCGAAACTAAGGGAAGACAGCTGGCGATTGTTAGGGGGGATAGGGATTTTGGACTTTGGATCTTCGAAGGCCTTCGATTAATTCATCAAGGAAGATACCTTTGGAATACACCTACCGATATCCTGTACCATGCGCTTGCTAGGCGTTCAAAACAATATCCAAATTGCATTCACTTTTTGCAAACCATGAATTGGTCCGTGGAAGAGCGAAGCATCTTGGATCTCTCCTTCGACCAGGTTTACCCCCCAAGTGGAATGACCCTGGGTTCGGATGGGCCTTCAGATTTGAACCTTGTACAGCAAGGGCTTATCCAAGCTTTGCAACAATGGAATCTAAAGTTCGGATAACTGGGGGGCATCTGTCCGGTCGTTCGATCGCAGTGAAACCAAAGCGTTGGGAGGTAAGGCCTTCCACCGACATTGCTCGACAAGGACTGATGAATCATCTGGATACCCTGTTGGATTGGTCTCCAATTCGCGCCTTGGACCTTTTTGCGGGTACCGGCGCATTAGGTTTGGAATGCCTTTCCAGAGGGGCTTACCAATTGGTCTCCATGGATCTGCATCCAGAGGCGCTTGGCCATTTGCGGCAGCTCCGCCAACAATGGGACCTCAGGGGATGGCTTATTGCTGGAGCAGATTTACTTGCCAGGGCCAAGAAAGGCGGCAGCGCTCTTCCCTGGAAAATGACGGAGCGCTTATCCGAATTACCGGATGATCCTGCTCCATTTGACTTGGTCGTAGCCGATCCACCCTACGGTGATCCCCGCCTAGAAGGCTTCGCTGACACCATCCTGGATGGACCTTTGCTGTCCACTGAAGGCATTTTGGTCATTGAACACGCGGTAAACTACAGGAGAATTAGCCTCCATTATGGCCCTTCCAAGGTGCTCACCTACGGACAGAGTCAATTTAGTATATTTGAGAAACGCACTTTGCCTCGATGAATCTGCGCACTGCCCTCTTCCCGGGATCCTTCGATCCCATTACCTTGGGTCATTTGGATTTGATCCAAAGGGCCCTACAGCATTTTGACCGCTTAATCATTGGAATAGGGCATAATTCGGATAAGAAAAATCTATTCTCGTTGGAAACGAGGCTCAAGTGGTTGCAAGAGTTGCTGGGAGGGGATAATCGGGTTCAGGTGGTTCAGTATCAAGACCTAACGGCCAAGTTTTGCCAAGAAATCGGTGCCTCCTTTATCCTTCGAGGTCTTCGCAATACCACCGATTTTGAGAGTGAGAAAAGTATTGCTCAACTCAACAAAGATCTGTTCGATGTTGAGACTTTCTTTTTGGTCTGTGATCCTGGATTGCAGGCGGTTTCATCCTCCATCGTTCGGGAAATTGTACTTCATGGCGGGAATCCCGCACCGCTGGTTCCTGCTGTAGTCGCCCGTGGCATCTCTGCGTTACGGCCCTCGGAGGGCCCGTAAATTTCTTCGACCATGCATCGGAGTGCGGGATAGGTTGTGGGCAAGATTTCACGGTACATGCGGTGATAATCAATCCATTCCAGCGAACTTATCCCCTCTTCCACTTGGGGCTTTAGCCCTTGGTTCAAGTCCCTTGGGGCGATCATCTCGTACCATACGGTGGTCTTCATGGCAGGATAGCCTTTGTAAAGATACCAATGATGTGTTATGTAACATTTATCGGGATTGATGAGCTTAAGTTTCTTCAGACCGCATTCTTCTTCGCACTCGCGAACAGCCGTTTGATCAGGCAGCTCCCCTGCTTCCGCCTTGCCTTTGGGTAAATCCCAACGCCCATGCCTTTTCATCCATAACATGCGCTGGTCCATATAGACGATCCCTCCAGCCGCTTCGATGGTAAGGCTACGCCTGCACAGTTCTTCCCATACCAAATCAGGACGTCGCATCTCGTATCGTAACACCGTTCTTTCGGGACTCGATTCCTCCTTCAGGATTTCATTGATCTTGGACCAAATTGCCTCGACATGGACCTCAATGAGCTCCCCGAAAGCAGGTGTTTGATCCATCTGCGAACGCACATCGGTGAATGCTCCGTTGTACTCTTCGAGGACAAATGGCGTTTCATGACAGAAAAACCGATAAATTTGAGACATGGATACCCGAGAGATTGCCTCTAAGATTGCCCAGATTCTTCTTGAAACCAAGGCTGTTCA
>VHBD01000008.1 GCA_016872125.1 Sphingomonadales bacterium | reverse complement strand
GTACGCTGAATATTGTTTGGATTCCCTGAAAAATAGGAGGTAAAATTTTGGGCATACCCACTTTCTAAGCCGCTGAGAATTCCAAGCCCCAAAAACCAAATTAGAACCTTATAAGAAAATTTGGTCCTTTGTGGGAAGAAATTAGGGTGAACCACTATGCGTGATTTATTACAGCGAAGGCGGGATATAAGAACCATTAACATCTCCAAAGGTTAGGGCGCGCCACACCAAATTTTGGTAATTCCCGCCGGGTCCTATCACCAAGGTCCTGTTTTCCCAAAGCCAGTCGCCTGCCGGAAAATTAGAGATTAAATTGGAAAATCGGCGGGAGATCATCAACGCATCGGTAGCATTAACCGTTCCAGAGGCATTAACATCCGCCGCTTGCAGATGAATCCCGTTCAATAATGAAATGTTACTGAAATGCCTGGCAGTCAAGAGTGCATCCGTTGCGTTGACTCCACCCCAAACTCTGGTGGTTTGGTAATCCACCCCGTAGGAACCGGAAGAAATAGTGCCCAAATCAAAATTTCCCATGAAATCACTTGTATCAGAAGCAACGTTAAGGCCTTGTTGCATGAGCTGCATTCTTACATTGGACAAGGGACTTTGAACGCTATTGGCATACAGGATTCTACCAAAAACTGAAGGAGAAACTGGAAATATTCGTTGAAACTGTTGTGCGAATTCATAGGGAGTAGCGCACGACGCTGTTGCATCCCAGGGGATACTCCACGTCATCATCCCGCCCAATTGTGGATAGCCGCCGTTCTGGATTAAAATATATTGCCCAGTACGCGGACCTCTTCCTAACAAATAACGCATTGCAGCACCTACGGTCACGGTATCGGTATAACCCGAACCCGCCGCCATGGGGCATGCCGGGAGACCAATGGCTATTTGCTGGGGTCGCAGGCCTTGAAATAATCCCCCTGAGGTTTGGAATCCCCTGATGGAGGACTCCGTGAGCGCTACAATGAAATCTGCGGTCCCTGCTGCATAATTCTGACCATTAAGGGCTGGCATGGTGCCGGAATTATAGAGCTGCACCTGCAACAGGTCCAAGGAGTCTCTAAGGGCTTGGATGACAGGGAGGTAAGCGCCCCATATCCCCCCATATGCGGCCATACCCCCTTGAACAAAGGCTGTTTCCGGGGCCATCGTCAGCCCTAGTTTACGCTGATACAGATTTCGATGGCGTTCCATAAGTTGTCGGATTGCGCGAATGAGGTAATGGGCGCCAGAATCTGCAGGTTGGTTAAGGTTGTTGCCTAAGGCTAATAACGAAGTTCCCTCAAAATCAATATCAATTCCATCAAATCCGTAATAATCCAAAATGGCTGACATGGTATTCACAAAGGTGTCTTTCTGGGCAATATTTACCATGCGCACCGGGTGCAGCCCTCCACCAAGGCTAATAAAAACCTTTTTGCCGGTGGCTTGTACCGTTTGAATTTGTGCTTTGAAATTCGTAGGACTGTACATTACGGGATTGAATTCCATTTTGTACAAGGTTCCAGGGATAGGAGTGGCAAAGGCGACATGAATAAGATTATACGCACTATGCGATTGATCCAGAGGAACATGAGGCGCGGATGTGGTATTCCAATTATGATAATATCCTGCCAGAATACGACCAGATGGCATTTGTGCTTTGCTGTTATAAAAAACGCATAACCACAAATAGAGATTGACGCAGACAAAGAACCAATATTTCCCTTTCAAAATTAATGGTTTAGGTTAGTGATATTTCTTTTGGAGAAATGCAATCGTTGTTTTCATGAGCTTGGTCAAAACCGCTTGGTCAATATCGGCTAATTTTTGGATGTACAAGCAGGCTTTGGCAGCTTTGAATTTGCCTAGTCCTTCCAAAAGACCTTCATGCTCCGGGGAACCTGTGTAAACGTAGAGGGATATGGCGGCCTTACGGGGCGAAAATCCTACCAGGAACCAATCCCCTTCTTGACGGCTCTTTTCGGATTTGTAATGATAGGCCCCAAAACCGATCATGCTGGCACCCCACATTTTGGGAGGGCATCCGCTCACTTTGGACATCAGAGCAATCAGGTCCAGGCTGTCCTGGCGTTTTTGGTCGGTGGTGGCAAAGGAATCTATAAAAGCCAAAACATCGGCGTCATGCACTTTGGTTTTGAGAACGTTGCGTTGGGATTCGGGCATACGACGAATTTACGGTAAAATTATGGAAGCCTGGGCAGGGGTTTGCGCTCAGGGTTTTAGACGGGGCCTTATTCCTCCAGATGGGCCAGGATTTTTTGGGCCAGGACCTCCGAAATCCCCCGGTAGGATTCAACGGTCCAACCCGCCACGTGGGGGCTGAGGAGGAGGCGAGGATGGGCCAAGATGCCGCTCATGGTTTCTCGGTCCCAGGCTTGGGGGTCTTCGATGGGCAAGGTATCCAGGCAGGCTCCCTCCAGGAGGTTGCGATCAAGGGCAAGGACTAGGTCGGGCAAAGAAACGATGGGTCCTCTGGCGGCATTGACCAAGAGCCGCAACCGACGAAACCGAGCCAAGAAGTCCCAGTCCACCAGGTTTCGGGTATCCTCGGCCAGAGGAATATGCAGGGTAAGGATCTGCGCCTCTTGGTAGATTTGGTCCATGGTGGATTCCAGGATCAGCCCGGAATCGTCAGGGATGTAATCGCTTCGGTATTTGTCGTAGATCAAGACCTTGCAGCCCAAGGCCGCCAAGATTCGCGCGGTTTGGGACCCGTTATGACCATAACCGATGAGCCCGACGGTGGTACCGGCCAACTGTACGCCTCGATTTCCCTCCCGGTCCCAAATCCCCTCGTGAATTTGTTGATGCCCCGAGACCAAGCGGTTGAGCCAAGCCAAAATCATCGCTGTCACATGTTCGGCAACGGCCAAACGATTGCCTTCGGAGGCATGAATTAAGGTGATGTTATGGTGTTGGGCAAATTCAACATCAATCCCATCCTGCCCCGATCCTGCCCGCGCGATCCACTGCAAGGTCTTGGCGCTTTTTAGAATCTGCGCATCCAGTTTGAGCTTGGAGCGCACGACCAAGCCATGCACCGGATTTTCGGTTGAAGCAAGTCTTTGGATAATTTCTTCAGGCCCGGCCTTGGCATAATCTAGAATTTCAAATAAACCGGTTTCGAGCAATATATTTGGGAGGCAAGGATGGACCTCGTCTAGAATCATAACACGCTGAATGTTCATGACTTTGGTGGTATTGACCCTTGCTGTGAAAGCGCTTCTTGGACGGCCAAGGTAAGCTCCACAAAGGCTTGAACAGGAAGTTGCTCGGCACGTAGATGAAGAATCTTCATTCGGTCATCAAAGCCTTCCGGTAAAACTTGGCTCAAGGCATTGGATAACATTTTGCGTCGTTGATTGAACGCGGCCTTGACCACGCGAAACAACAAACGGTGATCGCAAGGAGGCGGGCTCCAACGGTTTCGGAGACGCAAGACCCCGGACTTGACTTTGGGCGGAGGAAAAAAGGCGCCCTCGTTGACCGTAAAAAGATACTCGGCCTCAAAGAAGGCCTGGGTCAATACCGAGGTGATGCCGTAAACCTTGTTGCCGTGGGGGGCACAAATTCGCTGGGCAACCTCCCGTTGAAACATCCCGACGCATTCCCCGATCTGCTGGTGGTGTTCCAGGACTTTGAAGACAATTTCGGTGCTGATATGGTACGGAAAATTCCCGACCACCCCCCAACAGGCTTGATTGGCTTGATCCGGGCAGGGTGTTGGGGTCCAACGTAGAAAATCACCCACCATCTGTTCCTGCTCGGCGATTTGATGCGTCAGGAGGTACTGAATGGATTCTTGGTCCACTTCGGCGAGCCATAAGCGGTAGGGAAGATGAAGGAGGTGTCGTGTCAATTGCCCAGTGCCGGGTCCTATCTCCAAAAGATTAGGGTAATTGCCCCAACCGCTTAGGGATTGGGCGACCTTTTCGGCAAGCCGCACATCGGTCAGAAAATGCTGACCCAATTGCTTTTTGGGGCTGACGCGTTCCATGGCTCGGCTAAAATAGGTTAGTTTTGGGGTGTGAAATCGTTTTGGCCTGGGGTTTCCCGAACAACCTGTCCTTCATGAGTCCGCAAGTCAGTCGGCACCGTGTTTTGGGAATTTTGGGGGGCGGACAGCTGGGTAGCATGATGCTGGATCCCCTTCATCGTTTAGGTATTCATGCCAGGTTCATGGACCCCGATCCCAAGGCCCCGGTGGCCGTTCGCTTTCCTTCCACGGTGGTCGGTTCGCTAACGGACGAGGAGACCGTAAGGGCTTTTGGCCGAGGTTGCGATGTGTTAACCTACGAATTGGAAGCTGTCCACGCTGGCGCATTGGCTGGTTTGGCGGAAGAGGGGAAGGAGGTTTGGCACAGGCCCGAAACCCTGGCGCTCCTTCAAAACAAAATCACCCAAAAAGCCTACTACGATCGTTTGGGCTTGCCCACCGCCCCTTACCGACCTTTGGAAGGCAAAGACGATTTGCTTAAGTTCTTGAAGGGTCCCGACGAAATTTTTGTGGATTTTCCTCAAAAGCCGTTGGTATGGAAGGCTGCCCAAGGCGGATACGATGGCAAAGGTGTGCGCATTCTTGAGACCTTGGACCAAGCCAACGAGGTGGACGATACGCCATGCCTAATTGAACAAAAAATCGACATTGCTTTGGAATTGGCGGTTTTAACCGTTCGGGATCGTAATGGGAATGTTCGTTGTTACAATCCTTGCCTTATGCAATTTGATCCCCAGGCCAATTTGGTAAACCGTGTTATGGCAGGATCCGTGGTGGCGATCGAGGCTTGGCTACCTTCCCCTTTGCAAAAAATGGCTCAGGAAATGGCCGCTGCAGTGGCGGAGGGGTTAGGAACCGTCGGGGTCTTGGCGGTGGAATTTTTGTTGGATACCGGGGGGCGACTTTGGGTGAATGAATCCGCGCCTCGGCCTCATAATTCAGGACATTATACTATTGAAGCCTCGAGTTGCTCCCAGTTTGAACAGCATGTCCGGGCCGTCATGGGCCTGCCTTTGGGGGATACGTCCCTGCGCTCTTCGGCGGTCATGGTCAATTTGGTCGGTCCCCCAGGGTCGGTAGGACCCGCGGTCTATCAAGGCCTGGAAAAGGTACTCTCTTTGCCCGGAGTCTTTGTCCATCTTTACGGCAAAGCCGAAACCCGCCCTTACCGCAAAATGGGTCATGTCACGATTGTTCATCCGGATCTCCAGAAAGCCATGGTCTTGGCTGATCAAGTCGAAAAACATTTGCGGATTGTTACCGAATAATTTTGAAGAATATCCAATAAATCTGAATAAAAAATTTACTATGAATTCAACCGCAACTAAATCCCCTGCAGAGATAGCCATTGTTATGGGAAGCACCTCGGATTTGGAGATCATGCGCCATGCGGCAGAGGTCTTGGAATCCTTTGGGATTGCTTATGAACTGCATGTATTATCGGCCCACCGGACCCCCGATCGCATGACCGCCTATGCCAAGGATGCGGCCGGCAGGGGTCTTCGTGTTTTGATTGCCGGAGCAGGCGGGGCCGCTCATTTGCCCGGCATGTTGGCCGCTTCGACTCCATTGCCGGTCATTGGGGTTCCGGTGCGTTCGTCCAATTCTATCGATGGATGGGACTCGCTCTTGTCCATACTCCAAATGCCTACGGGGGTTCCGGTTGCCACCGTTGCGGTCAACGGGGCGGCCAATGCGGGACTTCTGGCCGTTCAGATTTTGGCGACGTCCAACCCCGATCTCATGGCCGCAATGCAGGCCTACAAACAAAAGATGCACGACGACGTCAGCGCCAAGGACCATGAATTGCAAGCGAAAGGCTGGCAGGCTTGGCTTAAAAAATAAAGGACCCCTTTCATGTTCTGGCGCACGCTCTTTCTGAGTATCCTCCTGGCATCGAATGCCTATGCCCAATTACCGGGATTGACCTTAATCGGTAATCCCGAAAGCACGAACGGCGCGACATGGACGTATCAGCAGACCATCAACGGAACAGTTTACAATCTTCAGGGAATTTTGTTTAAACCCGTTGGTACAGGTCCGTTTCCTGCCGTGATCATTAATCACGGAACAGGGGGCAATGTGAACGGGTACAGTAAAAATGTGTCACGTAAAATGGTTCAGTGGAATTCGGTCTGTATCGCTACGAACCTTTGTCATTCCGGCGGCGTTCCCATCGGTTCCCCAGGCGATAGCAGCCTGTCTAATTTCGGCGCAAGTACCAACAATTACCTCCGTGCGATGAAATGCTGGGATATTCTTGCTGCCCTGGGTTATGTGGATACCAACTGCATAATGGCCTTTGGGCATAGCCGGGGGGCCTATACAACCACAGGATTGGTCGCTACTTATCCTTCTAAATTTAGCGCCGCAGGTCACACCGCAGGAGGTGTTTCACCTCAAGTGGGCTTTTCGGCTCCAACCACGACACTTGCTGCACAAATAACCTGTCCTTATATCATTCATCACGGTGATTCGGATAATACGGTTCCCATTTCAATGGATACCCTGCTCAACCATGTTTTGAATAACACCGGAATTCCTCATCAATTTTATCGATACAACGGGTATACCCATAGTTCTATAAGTCAAGACAGCTTGATGTTTGAAAGAACCAAGCAGTGGTTTTTGAGTCACGGTTGTTCCAATACAAGCGGACCCTTACCTTTCTCGGGTCATAGCGGTGTTTATTTCTTGGGCACTGCCAATGTTCCGGTGAGCACGACTCATTTTATGAATTCCAACATCAGCGGGGTGGTGGTCCGTTTTCGATGGAATGACCTTGAAACCAGTCCTGGAGTTTTTGATTGGTCTTTCATCGACGGAGAAATAGCGAAAGGGCTTACGTATAACAAGAAAATCTCCCTTCAACCTTTGGGTAGGCCTGCCTGGCTTACCATGTTGGGGGCGCAGCGATACTATTACCAAGACCCCAGTTCGTCCAGTCCAACTTTTGGTCAAATTGTCTCGGATGTAATTCCATGGGATAGTATTTACATCAACAGAGTCAAAATTCTTTTGCAAAACCTCGCCACTAAATACGCCAACCAACCTCTTGTAACCTATGTGAACGCTGTTGGAATACATTTCTCAAGGAATTTACCAGACTCCGTCTTGTCCGACACCATTTTGTTGACCAAACAAGCGTTTTGGACAGCCTACAACTACCAGGCGGATACTTTAGGCGCGATCATGAACAGGATGACGGACTATTATATGGGCCTTTTCCCCGCCACACCCTTGTGGTGCTCCGTTGATTACGTTACTTTTCAAACGAATGCGAGCGGTCAACCCCGGAACTATTTGGCGTCTTTGGCTAGCCAATACGGAATCAGCCGCTATCCCTCGCGATTTGGTCTGTTTAGGGAGGATGTTTCAGGGTGCAACCCTAACCTTAGCGGTATTGCAACAGGTTCCCACTGGTATCTTATGCAACAAAATCCGTGCAGAACAGGCGCACAAATGTTATGGAGTGTTCAAGACGGCCCTAACAGGATGAACCAATGTGGGATATCACCCAATACTAAAAGCGTAGTTTTGGATTCAGCGGTGAACAAGGGTTTGAATATGGGAATGCGCTATTTAGAAATTTACGGAGCTGACATTTCGGACACTTCGTTGACGCTGAGCATACAAAGGGCCAATAATTTATTGACTTCCAGAGGCTTGACCTGCGCTGGGGGTTCAGGCTCTTTGTTAAGCGGATCTTTGACGTACGCGAACGCGGCCTCAAGCCCGATGACCAATACCCGAATTCGTCTCAAACAAAACAATCAGGTTCTTGTGGAAGATACCACGGATTTGACGGGGCGTTTCGATTTCGGCAACCGGGTCTCGGGGAATTATGACTTAGAGTACCTAACGAATAAGCCCTGGGGAGGGGTCAATGCGACCGATGCTTTGCTGATTAATCGCCACTTTTCGAGCCTAACCCCTTTGTTAGGAATGAATTTACAAGCCGCAGATGTTAATGCAAGTCAGGCCGTCAACGCCACCGATGCCTTGATATGTTCCCGCCGATTCTCCAACATTATTTCTTCCTTTGGGTCAGGGGATTGGTTGTGGATGCCCACGACAATTCAAATACAATCCGGCATACAATACCCTAACCTTGTATTGAAGGGAATTACTTTTGGGGATGTCAACGGCTCCTACAATCTGCCGGGGAATTAGATATTTAACGGGCGCGTTAGAATTTGAATTCTATTTCGTGACTTTCGTGTTGCCTTAGGTCTAGGGCCTGTGGGGTACAATCACCTGTATACTCCAATCGGTAGAGGGGAGGCCAATCAACCCAAACCTTGTAAAGCCCAGGACGAAGGTCATTGAATTCGAAATAACCATCGCTAAGGGTTAGGGTTTGTATGCAGGAATTCGATAGCGAACATGATGTGTTGTTGATGGGACAAGGCAGCGAGAGATTTTCTTCATCCCAACGATGGGCGTGAATTCGGATTCCCCCTGGCTTGGTGAGTAATGTATTCGACGAGGTGGAGAAAGGGATTTTGGCCAAGGAGAGCGTGCCGAAAATTTGCCGACTTCGAATTAGGCCAATCCGGTATGTTACGGTGGTGTTGGGCAGGGATTGCAGTTCCATGGTAAGATGATTGCTGATCCATCCGGGGCTGCGCATATGATGGGGGGTGAGCCGAACATGGACTCGGCTGTAATTGGGGAAAGGACCTAGCAGGGCTGATCCACTGACCAGGATTTGAGAAGGTATGCCTGCGGGCAAATCTAAAGCCCCGGCCGCATCAAGGTTAATTTCATCAGGGTCTTTGATTCCATTGGAGTTTTGGTCCCCGTAGAACTCCAAGAGAATCAACGCTAATCCGTCCGTCGCGCTGATAGGGGCTGTGTTAATCTTACGGGACCAGGTGAACTGCCCTTGATATTCCCATCGCGTCGATTCGGCATCGAGGAGCGCCCGCGCTGATCGGCTGCTCTGCAGCCCCACCCACTTCCATTCCAAGGCCCAATTCCCTGCTTTTGCTTGGCTGCTTGGTAGGCTGTTGTTAGCGTTCTGTCTAGGCAAAGCGTACGAAACACCGAAGTGGTGTCCACCCCGCAGGTGGCCTTGCACGAATGCTTGCCAACCTTCTTGGTGAGCGATCCCTTGGTACACCAGGGTAAATGCGGGTGTTTTGAACTGCATACGGCCTTGCCATGATAAACGATGCTCGGGAATTTGCCAAAGGCATTGCTGCCCCCAACCCTCAAATTGCAGGATGGCTTGGTATTCCTTGGTTTGAATACGGGCGTCAGCCAGCTTCTTGAACGGAAATTCAAGTCGTAGCATTTTGAGGCCGTAGCCTTGAGGGAGTATCCATAGTCCTGATAGTTTCAAGGACTCCTCTAAGGGTTTGTTATTTAATTCATAGCGACTTGATTGGTAAAGGATGGAGCTTTGAAGGCTTTGACTAAAATTGAACAGAAGACGTTGTTCCCATTTTTGATGATCATGGCCTATCGCAAATTGGCTTTGTCCACACAAGATTCGTCCAGCAGTCCAGAGGGTGGAACTGCGTATACCCCATTCGATATTTCTCGAGAGGTCCTTGGCGGGCTGAATGGCGGCTTCCGTTTGGAGACTAAACCAAGGACTTACGCCGTAGCCTACGATTCCACTCCAATGCCGCGAGGCGGAAATTTCATAGCGATAATTCCATTGTCCATGCGGGATCATCAAACTAGGAATATTCCATAACAATCTCCGACTTGAGATTCCTCCCCACGCATTCCGGTAGCGGTACTCAATTTGATTGCTTCCGGGGAGCAGAGTAACAGGGATTAGATTTCTGCTTTCCAATTGGCGATCGGTCTTCTCGATGGGGGAGTTGTTTTTGGGAGAATTCGGGTGGTAATGGAAGGGGCCATGGTTCAGAGACCATTCACTCATGGCAAAGGGAGGGCTCCAATGACGAGGATAAAGGCCCTTGGGCGCTTCAAAGCCTATTGTTCGGTTCATTAACGTATTTCCTCCTCGTATTTTCCATAAACTTGGCTGGTAAGCCGGACGAATAATGAGGTTGATTTGTTGTTGCGAACCCCATGCACCTTCAAGCTCCAGGCTTGGCCATTCCATGTTGGCCGTTCCGAAGGCCCTAAATCCTACTTTGCCGGCATGCCCTGCTGCAACCCATCGAACGTCGGCATTGAACTTACCCGATTGAAAATTGATTTCATACCGCCCGGACCATGTCGAAATTTCAAAAGATTTCTTTTGCCCATGGGGTCGATGGATATCTTTCCTGTCCTGGGATGGGGCTAGGGAATCAAGGGTATGGTGCTTAAGCCATCGAATATCGTAATCGCTCCATTCCTTTACGGGCGCCTTAATCTTTCCCGTAAATTCCAGCTCCAGGGCTTGTTCGTTGAATTGGGTGGCCATGCCGTACTGCAGCGCTATCCAACGGTTGCTAACCCACAAAGTATGATGTTGATCTACAAAATGCTCCTTCGATGGATTGCATTTCATGGATGGGCTTTGGAATCTTAGTTCTATTTTCCACGGTTTGGATTGCAGGGGAGAGTATCCTCCAATTGGGAATGGTTCTTTATGGGGATCTAAAGGGTTCCGACCCAATAAACGATGGAAGGACGGCTTTTGCAGGGGGTGAAAAGAAGTAAATCCGCTTTGCTTAAGCCAATGGTCCAAGGGGAACCAATATTCGTGGTCTGTTTTGAGGAGGGTCAGCCAGCCGGCATGGTAGCCGGAGTAGTTTGCCTGGACTTGGTATTCTACGGTATCTCGAGAACTTGTGGAAATGCATATCGAATCGTAAGGAGTGGAACATAAGACATAACATATCGTAAGATATTCTGCACTGCACATCCTTTGGGTTTCATGGCAATTCAAAGTGAACTTTGCCCCGATAATCAGGAGCCTTTCCCGCACCAAGGGCTGGAAAATCACTGCGACCTCGGTGGAACTCCAATTCTAGACAGTGCTTCCCCGAAACAAGGGTATCTGGCCAGTCCAAAAGGCAACGACGATTACCTTTGAAATACAAAGCAATTTCCATTTCCTTCCATGCCGTGTTTTTATCTTGATTAGGCAAGGATCCAGAGACGGTGGCTGGAGACGAAGGCTCTAATCCTGAAACGAGTCGATAACGCAACAATCCCAAATAAGGCGAATTGCTGTTGCATTGATAATCAAAGCGCAGTGCGCCGCGCCGGTAATCCGATTGCAAGGATTGAGGGGCTACTTGAAGAACGGGCTTAGGTTGGCCAACTTCGAAGAACACCGGAAGGAATTGTTCGAAGCGAAAGGCAACCTTGGTGCCTACCGTCGCGGTATCGATGCTTCCGGCTTCCGCGACAGCCGCTTGCGATGAAATTTTGATACGGCTGAAGTAAAGGCCTTCTTCTTGGAAATTGCGTTCCTTCAAAATTAATCTCACCATTTGTTGCGATTGAGGTTGCAGAGTAAAAGCGGAGGGGTAGGCTTTGATGGAATTTCCCAGTCCGTGGGATTTTTCTCGAAGCGTATCGCCATAGACCATTTGAATTTCACCCAAAGAATCTTGTCCAGGATAGCCGAAGAGAAATTGGATACGAACTTCCTGAAGTTGATTGCCCGTGTTGCCAATATAGACGGTGCCTTGACCTTGCTGGTCCAATAAGATACCCGTAGGAGCAATACTTACCTGGGCTTTGCACCAATTCGATGCGGTGTATAGACTCGTCATCAAAATAATTTTGTTCATCATGGGGTAGGTTGATCGATAGGGTTTGTTTTCGAATAAATCACCCTCCACCCAACCGAGGAGGGGGATGATGAATGGATTAATTGTACTCCGCCCTGAAATTGGCGATACCGGAATAAACGCCGGTGGCTTGGGCATTGAGATTGGCCGGACTGCCCGCGGTACCTCCGACTTTGCCCCCTACATAGAGATAGTATTTGCCGGCAACCAGGGTAATATCTGCCGTGGAGGCTACCCCTAGACCTCCTGTCCCAAGGATGGTGGATCCGGAGGCCAGATCGCTTCCGTTACCATTGACTTGCAGATTGTAAATTAAGGTATTGCCTCCAACCGAGGAGTTGAGGACAATGTTCGCGGGCCAAGTGACTTTGACAGAGCCGGTGGTGGATCCTTCCACCGTGAATTTGCCAACAGAGGTGCTAACTCCGGTATTGGTGTGGCTGCTTCCGGTGGGTGACAAGAAAACATGTCCGGGGGTTGTAGCCGATAAATTACCAAATTGAACATCTGCATTGTTGGTTAATTTGAGTTGAGCAAGGACAGTTGCTCCAACATTGAGGTTGGTGTTGATCACACCGGTGTTCTGAGCGTTCATTTGTTGGGATGCGAGGATGGCAGTCAACAAGGAAAGGCTCATGAGGATTCGGGTTGCAAGGGGCTTTTTCATGGGTGCTTTGTGGATTTAGAGAGTTTAAAAGAAATTGGATGGGTTGGGTCAGGAAATGGAGGGTTAAGATCATCGAATGCTCACGACAGGTTTCAATACCAAACCTCGATGTTCATGGAATTGGTGAAATAACCGGGGGTAACCGGGCCTATCGGCCCTAATCTGCCGTACACATACAAAAAGGCTTTAACTCGGTTTTCAACGGGTTCAGGATTACCGGGAATGTTCTGATAATAGCTCATTTCAAATTGAAAGTTGTTTTGGTTGGGATCCAATGGAACGGCTTGACTTCTTGCCATTCGTTCATCGTTGAGGCCTTCGTTGCAGAAGGCCGCTTCCCAGGCAAAAGGAATGGAAGAGGAGGGGGCAGCGGAATTGTTCCAAATCTCAGCAACAGGTTGAATTTGAATCATTAAAGGCGTCCTGGCCGGGGCCGCAATTTCCACCACCAGGGTTCTTGAATCAAGGATATCGATGCTGTAGCTTTGTTGATTCCCACTGATTATGGGAACGCCAATTTGATCAAAAACCAAACCTGTATAGCCGTTCATGATACGTGCTAGCACGGTTCCCCTTTGGGCGATGACGGAATGATTACCCAAAGTCCAATTCCATAACATCATAAAAATCAAGACTCCAATTCTCATTCGATTTCCAATTGAATCGTGGAACCCATACGGGCCTTGTTCATGGAATCAGCAGGGCTTTCTGCAGGCTCGATAAACCATGTGTTGGGATGAAGGCATTGTACTCTTGAAACGATGCCGTTCCCATTTCTCCAAAGGAGGGTAAGGGGTGTTTCGCTACCAAAGTAGCCCAGCCTTCCGCCACCAGGATTTTCGTCGTGGGGCGGTAATTCGCGAACCCAATAGAATTGACGCAGGGATCGCACCTGAGCTGATATCCTAAGGGTTCCTATCGATAAATTGGTCGGCGTGGTCTGGCCCCAAACTCGGCCTGTCGAGAGCGCTGTGGCGAGCGCTGTGTACCACAAAAGCAGGGTTTTCATTGCCCCTGCAAACAAGCAGGCTCTTCGTCCTGCAGTCGGTCTTAAACGCTTATCCCTTTAGCGCAGCTGCTTGGTGATTTGAGGATCCAACGGAGAGACGGATGAGGGGTAAGACGCCACCCATTGACCCTCACCGTTGATCAAAAATTTGGTGAAATTCCAGCGAACCTCTGCATTCGATATACCGTTCAGGGATTTGCTCAACAGCCATTGGTAAACCGGATGTCTCTTTTCGCCCTTGATTTGGACCTTGGAGGTCATCAGGAATTCTACTCCGAAATTCTTGGCGCAAAAGCCTGCTATACTCTTTTCGTCGCCGGGCTCTTGTCCCCCGAAATCATTGCAAGGAAAACCAAGGATGGTGATTTTGGAACCCCATTGTTGATGCAGCGCTTGCAGTTCTTTGTACTGCGGGGTGTAGCCGCATTCGGAGGCGGTGTTAACGATCAAGATGTAGCGGCCTTTGAATTCCGACATGCTGCGGGTTTTGCCGTGGATGTCCAAAAAGGTCAAGTCGTGAAAGCGCTGATCCGATAAAGCGTTTTGCGGCTGTTTGTCAGGAGAAACGCAGGCCAAAGTTGCGGCGATGCTGGTCATAAAAAGGGTTTTGTATAACATTAGGGAAATTTGGGAAATTGGTCAAAATTAGGATCTCTTTTTTCGATGAAGGCGTTTTTGCCTTCTTTGGCTTCGTCGCTTAGGTAATACAACAGGGTGGCGTTTCCGGCCAGTTCCTGGATCCCGGCCTGTCCATCCAATTCTGCATTGAAGGAGGCTTTGAGCATTCGGAGTGCAATGGGGCTTTTGGTGAGAATCTTGCGGGTCCAGGCCATGGTGGTTTCTTCCAAATCTTCCAGGGGAACTACCTTGTTCACAAGGCCCATTTCCAAGGCTTCGGCCGCGTTGTACTGATCGCAGAGGTACCAAATTTCTCGGGCCTTCTTCTGCCCAACAATCCTGGCCAAATACGAGGCCCCAAATCCCCCATCGAAACTACCCACCTTGGGTCCGGTTTGGCCAAAACGGGCATTCTCAGCGGCAATGGTCAAATCGCAAACAACATGCAAAACATGCCCACCCCCGATGGCCCACCCCGCTACCATGGCGATGACCGGCTTGGGGATACGGCGGATTTGCATTTGCAGGTCCAAAACATTGAGTCGGGGCACTTGGTCTTTGCCCACATAGCCCCCATGGCCGCGCACGCTTTGGTCTCCCCCGCTGCAAAAGGCCTTACCCCCTTCGCCGGTGAGGACGACAACCCCAATGCGAGGGTCTTGACGACACATTTCCATGGCCTGGGACATTTCCTGAACCGTCAATGGGGTAAAGGCGTTGTGTTTCTCGGGCCGGTTGATGGAAATTTTTCCGACCCCATCGCAGAGTTCAAACTTAATTTCTTCGAAGGAGGCCAGGGGCGTCCAGGTGTAGTTGCGTTGGCTCATGGAGGATGGATGGAAAATTATAATGGGCTAAATTCCTAGGAAAAAGTCCGCAAGTTTAACGCTTGGACTCGCCTCAATGTTTAGCCTCTACGAGGAGGCTTTTGGGGAGGTTCCCCTTGGCCGCGCAGAAGGTGTTCGGCTTGTCTGTTGCAGGTTGGGTTGGTTTGTATTTCCAAAATAGCGACGCCAGCATGGTCATTTAGCCAATTCAGGCCATCGGCTAGCGAATTCAGGTCGGTGGCCAAGCGATGGGGTAGGCCGTATCCCTGACACCAGGCTGACCAATTCATGTTCCGAGGGGTGGCAAAAAGGGGCTCGCATTCAGGTTGTTTCGAGGCACCGGGGAGCTGCCTGAAAATATCCCCCCCTCCGTTGTTGAGCAACAGGATTTTGATCGAAGGCCTTGGTTCCAGCAACCAGGCCCCCGCGTCGTAGGCCGTCGCCAAATCTCCGTTCAAAACCCAAACGGAATCCTCCGGATGGGCCCATGCATGGCCAATTGCGGTGGACATGCTGCCTTCGATACCGCTGGTTCCGCGGTTGCAGTGGATGCTCAGGATGGAGTCCTTGTCCCATGGCAGGGCCAAAAATTTGCGGACCAGGCTTGAATTCCCCAAATGGACCCTCTTTTGTTTCAAAAATGGCAAGGCGACCGATAGCGCCAGCGAATCCGAAAAAGGAAGTTGGTTATAACGATCCCGCATCTTCTTGTCGAAATCAAGGACGGCATTTGCAGAAGTCGTGAGCGAAGGTTCCAAAATCGACCTGGTTGGGTTTTCTTGGATCTGATCATGAACAATGTTACGGATCGCTTCCAAGGCGAATTTTGGAGAGGATTGAATGATCCCGTCAAGTCGGTTGTAGGTATCAATTTTATCTCCTCGTGGGTCTATTCGCCAATGCTTGAACAGAGGATTGTTGCGCAGAAACAATTGGAGATACTTGGAAACCAAAGGCCCACCCCAAGAAATCAATAGTGCTGGGGGATCGATGGGGGTAGTCCTAAACCATTCATCCCTGATGGGTAAACCAACCTTAAGGTTGGCCAAATCTTCTCGCCACAGGCATATCTGCTCCAAACCTTCGAGCTCCTTAAGCACAGGCTCCAAGCCCTCGTGGGTACTGCCCATACCGGCAAGTAACCAAATCCTCTTCCCCTGAGCCAGCGCTTGATCAATTTCGACTTGAAGTTCCTCCGGGACCGACCCATGATGAGGGGAACGGTCAAGGGCGTCGTTTGGGCCACTGGATGAATGCTTGCCAACGGAATGGTCAAGCTCGACCAAATCGTAGAGCGGTTCATCAAGAGGAATATTGATGTGCACGGGGCCGCACTCGTTCACCGCGGTCCTCAAAGCCTGTTCGAATAAATTTTCCGAAAGTTGAAGATCCCATTCCGGTTCATCCGGCGCCCAACGGAAAGAAGCGCGCAGGTGATGATCCAAAGCCCCGTCTTGGCGAATCACCTGTCCACGCTGTTGGCCTTCGTATCCCGCAGGCCGATCCGCACTCAAAATCAGCAGCGGTAGACGGAGATAATACGCCTCGGCCACAGCAGGACCAAGGTTGAGCAGGGCAGTGCCCGATGTGCAAACCACGACCACAGGCCTTCCTGTCCCTAGGCTAAGGCCCAGCGCCGCGAATCCTGCAGCTCGCTCATCTACCCCTGTGAAAATTTCCATTAAATTGCTGCGCGCAATGGCCAGGCTCAATGGAGCCGATCGGGATCCGGGACAAAGGACGGCATGGCCTACCCCTTGATCCCAAAGCCATTGAGGCATAAGTTTAATTGCAGTCGATTTCACCTCTTTAGGAATGGACGATGTTCATTCTCCCAGAATCCCTGCAGGTGGAGAAATCCAGCCCAGGGATTGAAGAATATTCATTAGCGTTTCTGATTTTCGACAAGTTTCCAACCATTCAGTTTCTGCATCCGATTCGGGCAAGATTCCTGCACCCATGTACAATGTTACCCGTTTATCATTCCAATGCAAGCAACGCAAATTGACCGAAAGTAAACCGTTACCTTCTTCATTGAGGTAACCCCAATATCCTGCGTACAATGATCGCTGATGAGGCTCATTTTCGAGAATATATTTAACGGATTCCGCAACAGGAAAGCCGGCTACAGCCGGAGTCGGATGCAGGCAATGAGCCATTTCATAACATGAAATACTCGAAACACCCTCAATTTTATTTAATAAATGTTCCACAGGGCCTTTTTGAACGGTGGAGGTTTCTTGTAAATCTAATGAGATTGATTTGCTGGCAAAACGTTCTTGGAGGTAATCGAGCACCAGACGTTGTTCCCTGATTTCTTTGTCCCCCCATGGGCCGGCATGGGCAAGACTTCTTGTTCCTGCAAGGGCCATACTTCGAATCCTCGGAGTTTCCTTCTCCACCAGGGTTTCCGGACTGCTGCCCAACCATATTCCGTATACCGGATGATGGAGCAACACAATATGCAGGGAGGGGTAGGCATGGCATAAGGCTTCAAAAAGGTGGCAGGGGTGGGCCTTAGGATGCAGTCGGAGGGACCTGGTCCAGGACCAGACCACCTTTTGAAGGGCCTTCGAATCATGAACGCCTTCCGAATTCGGCACTTTGTTTTGGAGGATTTCGGTGATTTGACGAACCGATCGGCAGAATTCAAGGTAATGTTGGGAATCGTTTTGTTCAAGGTTTTTTTCGTTGGTGAACTGACTCTCTATATGATCTGTCAAATTTTCGGGGTGCTCCTTCAGCAGCTCATCCCCGGATACGGAAAGTTCCATCCATTGCGAAGCAGAGGACAAGGCTTGGGTATTCGGAACAGTACCTTGCCAACGAATCAATGGATTGAGCCAAAGCTCCGGGCCATGAACAAGGCTGAAGGGGACGATCACGAATCCATTGCGGGAACCCTCCTCCCAAGGGCGCTTAGTATTCGCCTCAGGATCAATGAAGTGTTGCGGCTCAGGAACCAATACACCGTCTTTGGAGGGCAATCGGTAAGAAACCCATCCAAAGCCTGCACGGATTGAGCGATCAAAAAGCGCTTCTTGTGTCAACGATTCAACCTTAAGGATTGCGACGAATGGCTGCTGTGAAACGAGAAATACAACACAGATTACCGTTTTCATCCACGATCCGTATTTCCCAAACCTGGCTGCTGGACCCTTGGTGTATAACCTTGGCCATACCGGTGACGTAACCTTCTCTGACCGGACGCAAATGGTTGGCATTGATTTCCATTCCCACCGCATGCTTATCCGGATACGCCAGCATGTTGGCCCCAATGCTGCCTAAGGTTTCGGCCAATGCCACCGAGGCGCCCCCATGCAATAACCCAAAAGGTTGCTTGGTTCGGTGATCCACGGGCATTCGGCCTTGGATTTCCCCCATTTCGGCATGAATAATTTCCATGCCCAGGGTTTCGCCCATGTTGCCTTTCAAAGATTTTTGTAAAGTGGACAAGATTTCTTCGGGTGTCATCAGCGTGCGTTTTATCAAAAAGAGTTATAGATCATTTAGGGTACAAGGCCGGAACGCTTGGGTCCGGGGTTAGGAAGGTAAACGGGGGTGTAGCGTGGTGGATGGGGATCCCTGCCTGCTCCAAAGTAACGCTTACGGTAATAAGGCTCATCGAGATCGGATATGATCACGCCTGCTTTGGTTGTGGCATGAAGAAATTTATTCGAACCCAGGTAGAGCCCTACATGGGATATCTTGTTGCGCCTTATTTTGAAAAAGACCATATCGCCCTCCAGCAGCTCCTCGCGGGAGATTTGTTTCAGCTTGGGAAAAATATCCGATGATCCTCCTCGGTAAGGCCTTCCATAAATGGTTTTTTGAATTTCACAAACCAGCCCACTGCAATCGATACCTTTTTCGGTGCGACCGGCATAGTGGTAGGGGTACTGTACCCATTTCTGTAACATCCAATAAATTTCTGGGCTTCGTACATTATCGGTTTCGATGGGCAAATCTCCTATGAGTCGCCTCAAAACATCGGGTTGACAGAGGGAATCTGGCCAATACACCAAACAAGGTCGGATTAGGCAAGTATCCTCCGGCTGCCCTTGCCTTGCAGGGTGCGCGTTGACCTCGAATCGCCAAGCTCCCCCTAAGGTCAGGGTACAGACCAGGATAAACATAAACCGCGGGTAACGAGACATGGACTAGGATAATGGCCAGGAAGGGCAAAAGTACGCCCTGCGGTTGGAACCAAAAGGGAAACCCAGCGATAACCCCTCCTTGGCCGTTGAAGCCGTATTTTCGACCTATGAATAACCACAAAGAAGGCCAAACGTTTTGGGGATTTGTGCCTAATGCCTTGACTTTGGGGAATTTGTTCTGCGGTTGTCTGGGTTTGGTCGGCGCTTTCAACGGGGGTGAGGCTTGGGCCCTGTACTGTATTGCCGTGGCCGCTGTCCTTGATTTTGCGGACGGAACTGCAGCCAGGTTGTTGCGCGCACCTTCCGACATGGGCCGTGAATTGGATTCCTTGGCGGACTTGGTATCCTTCGGACTTCTGCCTGCGGCACTGTTGATGGTGAATGCACGTAGCCTGATGCCCTCCTACGGGATGACGCCTTGGCCAGTGGATGGGTATGCTTCTTGGCCTATGCCAGCTTTGCCTGCCCAAAGCGAGGCCTGGTGGTTGCTTTGTTTTGCGGCCATACCCTTGGCTTCAGCGTGGCGGCTGGCACGGTTTAACTTGATGAATAAGCCCACCCCTCATTTCCTTGGCTTGCCCACACCAGCTCATGCCATGCTTTGGATGGGCTTTCTTGGTTCGCTTTCGTCTTGGCCGGTGACCTGGCTTTTGAGACTAGAGGCCTGGCATTTGGCCCTTGCGGCCCTGGGGACCTCCGCCCTTTTGGTATCCAATTTACCCATGCTGTCGCTGAAACCCTCCGAGGTCAGCAAGCGATTTCCCTATCTTCGCCATGTACTACTTGTCTTGGCGGTTATAGCGATTGGGGTTTGGGGATTTGGGGGGCTATTTGCGATCATGCTTTTGTATATTCCTTTTTCGATTCTTATTCTACGTTTGTTATGAAACAATTCCTTGCTGAAATTGATGTGATGCCCCATGATGCCTTGCTGGACCCTCAAGGCAAGGCGGTTTTGACTGGCCTGGCTCGTTTGAATCTATCGGATATTGTCGATGTCCGCGTTGGCAAACATATTCGCATGCAAGTGCAGGCCGCTAATGCTGCTGATGCTGAATCCATGGCTCGCAAAGCCTGCCAAGAATTGCTGGCTAACCCGGTGATGGAATCGTTTTCTTTGGATGTTCGCGAATTGCCGTGAACACCAAGGAATCGGATCAGCCCAAGGCAAGCGGCTTGCTCAGCGTGGTATCCACCCCGCTGGGGAACTTGGGTGATATCACAGCCCGCAGTCTGGAGCTGTTGAGGGCGGCGGATTTGGTGCTGTGCGAAGATACCCGAACCACCGGAATGCTCCTGAAGCACTTGGGTATTCAGGCCGTATTGAAGTCCTATCACGCCTATAATGAGCATGTTATACTAGACAAAATTCTTGGACAACTGCAATCCGGCGCCAAGATGGTCTTGGTATCGGATGCCGGAACACCGGGGATTTCGGATCCAGGTTTTTTGTTAATACGTTATTTGTTGCAACATGGAATCAAGGTCGATATCGCCCCCGGCCCTAGTGCAATCCTCCCGGCTTTGCTCTTGTCGGGATTTCCATGCGATCGTTTTGTGTTTGAGGGTTTTCTCCCCCTCAAGAAAGGAAGAGCCACCCGAATTAATGCATTGAAAACCGAGACCCGAACCATCATTTTGTACGAATCCCCTCATCGAATTCTGCGTACGGTGAAGGACTTGGCCGAGATCTTGAGTCCTGATCGGCAAGCCTGTCTTGCCAGAGAATTAACCAAGATACACCAAGAAATCATCCATCTCCCTCTGGCAGAACTCGCCCGGCATTGCGAAATCAAGCCCCCCAAAGGCGAAATCGTCTTGGTGCTCCAAGGGGCTTCGAAAGATAAACCTGGGGACTAATTCGCCGGAGGGATATAGGAGCCGTTCACATCCCCGAAAGTCAGCGTTCGTAACAGCAGGTTATTGTAAGTGCCTCCACTGATGAGGTTAAGCGAACTGGTCTCAAATCGCCAATCCCCTGCAGGCATTGTCGAGATGACATTGGAAAAGCGGCGTGACGTTACCAAAGCATCGGTGGCATTGATGGAGTTGCTGGCATTCACATCAGCAGCCAACAGGAACAGCCCACTGAGAAGGCTCACGTTGCTGAAGTGTCGGTTAATGCCCAAGGCATCGGTGGCATTGACCCCACCCCATGCCTTGTTGGTCTGGTATTCCAGGGTATAAGTCCCTGCAGCACGATTACCTAGGCT
>VHBD01000007.1 GCA_016872125.1 Sphingomonadales bacterium | reverse complement strand
AATCATGAGCAGACTTCATCAAGAAATCGAACGCCGTAGAGATTTGAAGCCGGAGGACCTGCAGGGTTTGCTTAAGGAGCACATTTTGGAGTTATTGGGAGCAGACCTTAAGGATGAAGAGGACAAGCTCACCAAGCCTCATGTCATTTTGGTGGTAGGCGTCAACGGGGTTGGCAAGACGACCAGTATTGGTAAATTGGCATGGCGCTTCAAGCAGGCTGGTAAACAAGTAGTATTGGGTGCAGCGGATACCTTCCGTGCAGCGGCTGTGGAGCAATTGTTGTTGTGGGGTGAGCGTACAGGGGTTCGGGTGGTTCACCAGCAAAGCGGATCGGATCCTGCATCGGTGGCCTTTGATACCGTTAAATCCGCCGTGGCCTCCTCTGCGGATATTGTCCTCATTGACACCGCCGGTCGTTTGCATAACAAAGGGCATTTGATGGCTGAACTGTCCAAAGTCCGTACCGTTTTGAACAAGTGTTTGGAGGGTGCCCCCCACGAGGTATGGTTGGTTCTGGATGCTTCGACTGGACAAAATGCGGTGGAGCAGGCCAATCAATTTACTGCAGCGACCCAAGTGACGGGTCTCATTCTAACCAAATTGGACGGTACCGCCAAAGGGGGTGTGGCCATAGGGATATGCGCAGAATTTAAATTACCGATACGGTTTGTGGGGGTTGGTGAGGGAATGGAGCAATTGCAAGTCTTTGATAAGGAAGCTTTTGTGGACGGATTATTCGAACAGGTTTCGTGATCCTTTCAACGCAACGATTCGTTCAACACTTTTACGAGGAGCCATATCCCCAATAAACGCTGATAAGCATGAGAACCAAAGGATTGCCCAAGAAGCCTGCACCGGTTCGTTTAATCACCTTGGGTTGTTCCAAAAACACCGTGGATTCCGAGCGATTGGCCACCCAGTTGCATGCGGGTGATTTCGAGATCTTGGATGAAAGCTCAGGCAATACCGATACTAGCCAAACAGTGATTATCAATACCTGTGGTTTTATCGAAAATGCCAAGCAAGAATCCATCGATACCATTCTGCAATACGCCGATGCACGACAAGAGGGCAAAATTGCCAAGCTCTTGGTCATGGGCTGCCTGTCGCATCGGTACCGATTGGACCTTGAAAAGGAAATACCGCAGGTGGATGCCTGGTATGGCACCATGGAGCTGCGCTCCATTCTCCGCGGTATGGGAGTGGATTATCGCAAGGAATTGTTGGGAGAGCGCCGAATAAGCACGCCTTCTCATACGGCCTTTCTGAAAATTTCGGAGGGTTGTGATCGACCATGTTCCTTCTGCGCGATACCCTTGATGCGTGGTAACCATCGCTCGGTTTCGGTTCAGGACTTGTTGGAGGAGGCGAAAAATTTAGTTCAGGGTGGGGTGAAAGAATTGGTGCTCATTGCGCAAGATTTGACCTACTACGGTTTGGATCAGACAGGGCAAAGGGAGTTGGCTCATTTGTTGGACAGGCTCTCCGCGGAATCCGGTGCCGAGTGGATTCGTTTGCAATACGCCTACCCGGGGCAGTTTCCTTTGGAGATTCTGCCTTTAATCAGGGAGCGAGATAATGTTTGTTTGTACCTGGATATGCCCCTGCAACATGCTTCGGATAACGTATTGAAACGAATGCGTAGAGGCATATCGGCCAGGCAGACTCGCAAACTCCTGGAGGAAATTCGCCAAACCGTGCCCGGCATTCACTTGAGGTCCACGATGATGGTCGGCTTTCCAGGAGAAACTAAGGCGGAATTTCAAGAGTTGGTCGATTTTGTAAAGGAAATGCGTCTGGAGAGAATGGGGGTTTTCAAGTATTCCCACGAGGAGAATACTTCGGCCTACCTGCTCGAGGATGATGTTTCTGAAGAATGCAAAGAAGAGCGCGCCGATGCGTTGATGGCTTTGCAGCAAGAGATTTCCTTGGATCTTAACCACGGCAAAGTGGGGCAATCCATGAAGGTGCTTTTGGATCGGGAGGAATCCAAGCATTGGGTGGGTCGTAGTGAATTTGATTCCCCGGAGGTTGATAACGAGGTGCTGATCCCTATGAACGAGCAAACCCGTTCTTGGTCGGTGGGTTCCATGGTCCAGGTAGAAATTGTCCGTGCAGAAGAATTTGATTTGGTCGCCAAGCCTGCTTAAATTCGGCTTTCATGACTTTGTTCCTAATAGAATCTGTAACCTTAGAGATTGTATAGTCGATGGCCTCTTTGGTGCACAGCTTGTCGTTGGCCCATGGAACCTGGGCATCCGAATCCCTACGTCGGTGGTGGTCCTCGGGCGAGTTTAATCCCTTGGCCAATGCTTCGGAGTCTGTGTCGGAACAGCTAATGACCACGGCCCACGCAAGGTCCGCTGCCTTTAGCATGGAACAGCGAATGCGCTTGATTGATGCACTGCGCAGGCAGTACAAGCTGTCAGGCTTGGAAATGCCCCATGCGACATCCGTCTTGCTCGAATCCCCTCGAACTATGGTGGTCACCACGGCTCATCAACCGAATTGGTTGGGCGGCCCGGCGTATTGGTTGCATAAATTGTTATCGACCAAGGCTTTGGCCGATCATCTCACCAAAATTCTTCCTGAATTTCAGTGGGTTCCTTTGTATTGGATGGGCTCGGAAGACCATGATTTGGCTGAGTTGGGACATTGTGTTGTGAATGGTAACCGCCTGGATTGGGAAGGGGACAAGGGTACTTTTGCTTTTGGGCGATTAATGGTGCCGGATCCCGTATCGATCGGTTGGTTCGATGCTTTCGAAAACGCGCCTTATCGCGAGGAGGTTCTAAGTTTATTGCAAAACGCGTACGCCCGTGGTTTTACGGTCGCGCAATCGACTAGGAGGTTGGCCCATGCCTTGTTGGGGGATGGAGGGTGGCTGGAGCAAGGTGTTGGTGCTGTAGGCAACAGTTTACTGGTCTTGGATGGGGACGATGCCATCCTCAAAGAAGCCTTTGCGCCGGTATGGAGGGATCAAATTCAATCACCAGGCTTAGCGGCCTCCCTTATTGAACAACGTAAGGAGCAAATGTTGGCGAATCATGGGATTGCAGTGGACTTGCATGTTCGCGATTGGCCATTCTTTGTGTTGGATGGAAAGGCAAGAATCAAGCCGGAAGGAAGATGGAATGCTGATGATTTGTGGGGAATGCCTCCCGACGTGTTCAGCCCAGGTGTGGCATTAAGGCCGCTTTATCAGGAATTTTCAATTCCTAATGTGGCTTTTGTGGGTGGAGGTTCCGAGCAATTGTATTGGGCCGCGCTCAAACCCTTGTTTGCTCATTACGAAGTTCCATTTCCAATCACTTTGTTGAGGCCTTCCTTGACCTGGTTGACACCGGAAATTTCGCAACAATGGACAGCATCGGGTTGGGTATGGGATGATTTAGGGAAATCTGCAGAAGAATTGGAGTCTAAATTTTGGTCGCTCATTGTTCAAAAACACCCTTTGGCATCTCCGTTCTGGAACGAAGGTGACTTCGGCAACTGGGCGGATAATCAAGTGGAATCTTTGATTCATCCCTTGCGATCGTTGTTGCTCGATGTGGATTCAGGATTGCTCGGAGCAGTGGGGGCATCCAGACACAAGATGATTCAAGAATTGGAGCGTTTGGAACAGCTATACCGGAAGGCACTTCGTCGCAAATTCAAAGGAGAACACGAGGCGGCCCAAAAGGTGATTCGTAACCTGACCCCATCAGGAATTCCCATGGAGCGAGTGGAAGGCATGTGGTCAACTTTGGCCTACGGGGGACCTGCTGTGCTCCAAACCTACAAGGATACGTTGAACCCAATGGACGTGGATGCGACGTCCAAGGTCCCTTGGTTACGATTTATTGACCTGAGGGCTTGAGGTGCACTTCCACATGGACGGCCGCCTCTTTGGCAATTTTGTCACGGACCAAGGTGGGTATTTTAATACCATAGTCGGCCACGGTGACCATAAGGTCGGTAGACATTCGAATTTGCCCACCACTGAGTTCCATGGTACCCGGTTCGACGACGTCCTTGCTTATGCCGTGAATCTCGAGTTTGCCTATGAATTTTACCTTTTGGTTGCCTGACTTTTGCATCATGGATGCATCCCAATCGGCAACCTGGCCTTTGAAATTTGCAAAGGGAAATTGATGGGATTGTAGGTAATTTTCATTAAAGTGTTCTTGCATCAAGGCCTTCCGAAACACAAAAGAATTGATGGGAATGCGTACTTGAACCTGTCCAGTGTTGGGGTCGAGAACTGCAGTCACGGTATTGGTTTTGGCTGCTACATCGTCTTTGATAATCCCATCGGCAACGAAATGGGCAGATCCTGTGCGGGTCATGTACTTGCCGGATGTTTGACCTAGCGAGGTGGAAGCTGAAGCGGTCATCAACATAAGCCCCCAGAAAAAGGCGGTACCAGGACCTGAGGATGGAGTCAAAGAATGGCGAAGATTGAATCGGGATATCATGGGGATTTTTCTGAGGATGGTATTGTATTACCCTTTAGATAACGAATAAAGGGGTAAAAGTGTATGAGATTGAAGAATAAACTAGTTCTTCGGGGTCAAGATGCAACGGTTCATCGACACTCCACCGGTGAGATCATCGTAGCCTGTACAAATCCCTTTGCACTGGATGGCATCCCCCTTTTGGGGAAGTGGACCCTGCTTGGATTCAATTTGACAAAGGATATCACCGTTTTCCCCCAGGTACACGAAATGAACAGAGTCACCTTGGGATTCGGATCGTAGGCAAGTGCCTGAAATTTGGATAACTTGGTTCAAATACAATTGATTGGACTGATCGATCTTGTTTTGAAATTCGTTCAACAATTGTTGGGCTTCCAAGACATGGCTAGCAGGGGTATTGGCCAACGATTCAGGGGCTTTGCTCCATTGCTGAACTCCGTACCAACCTAGGCCTGCGATGAGCAGGGGGATTACGATCCAATAGCTTTTTTTGGGGGCCATGTTGGGAGAATTGGGGATTAGGGGATGCTTTATGGATTGGAACAATCGTTGTTACGAGCGCCTTGAAGGATCCAACGCCGCAGATGATTTCGTTGAGCGGAGTCCAAAGGAGAACGAGGAGGAGGAGGCATGCGTTTGTAGCTGTTCGTTTCAAGGCAAAGTTCGAATATTTCGCTATCATAAGGTCTGCCGGGCTTCACATCCCCCGTTTCCATGACGGCCCGGTAATGATCCAAACGAACCCCATCCGCTTTGGTCTGAGCATCGTGACAGCCGCTCATTGCACAATTACTCTGTAAAATTGGCAAAACATCCCGCACAAAATAAGAAGAATCCGTAGAGCAGGGGGAACTGACATAGTCAGGTCGTAGATCGGGCGGGGCAAGAGACTCGTGATTGCAGGAGGCCAGTACAAGGACCAATACCCATATTCCAAGAAAGAGATTTCTTTCCATAGTTTCAAAATTAAGAATTTTAAGGGTAATGAGGTTAATGGCCCAGGGAAATTTGGATTTCATCCGCCAATGAGTTCCCGGTAGAGGTTCATCCATTGTCCGGTGATCCTACGGGGGTCGAGCAAGGATAGGGCCCTGCTTTGCCCCTCATTACGCAATGCTTCGCCCATGGCCGAGTCATTGCGTAGGGAAGCCATGGCGGCTTGCAGTTCCTCGGGCTGGGTAGAATCCACCAAAAGGCCGTGGGGACCGCAAATTTCGGCCATGGAGCTGTTACGGGTCGTGATCACTGGGCAACGGCTGAGCAGGGCTTCCGCCACCGGCAAACCGAATCCTTCCAGGTGCGATGGGTACACCAAACCCTGAGCGTGGCGATACCAAGCGATGAGATTGGCTTTTTCGTCTGCGGGCTTACCAAGGTCTGGGTGGCGATGTGGATTCCAATGAACCTTCACGCCCAGGCTTGCTGCGAGTTGGACGCATTGTTGGGCATAGGGATGGCTCGTATTTCCGATGACCACCAAGGGTAATCGCTCGTCTGCAGGGGTGAGACGCAAGGCATGCAGGACGGTTTCCAGGTTTTTTCGTTGCTCGACCGTTCCCACCCAGAGCCAATACGCTTGATCTGCCAAGGGATGCGGGGAGGACTTCGGTGAATTTGCATAATATTCTGGGGAACATGGCTGCAAAATGACCTGAATTTTGTGTTCATCTTCAGGAAAATGCTGCAGCAGTTGACGACGGGTTGCCTCGCTGATGGCCACAACGCGGTCGGCTAAGGCCAAGGATCGCTTGGTCTTGTAGCGATAAACCCTGCAATCGATCCAGGAGTACGTGGACGGTAAATCCAAGAAAATCAGATCATGAACCGTAAGAACCGACCGAACGCGGCCTTGCAAACGTTTGAGATCCAAAGGAATTTCGTTGCTCAGGCCGTGATAGACTTGGATACGGTTGGACAAAAGGGGCCCTCGCATTTGAAAGCTCCGCTTCCATGAGGCCAATGGGCTCTGGATTGGATGGAAATGGAAAGGCGTAGTGAAAAGGGGGTTGTCTGAATGCTGCCGGTTTGCATGAGATTTCAATGCGGGGCTGAATAAATGATATTCGTTCTCCGGATAGAAATGAGCTAAATTTTGAAGAAAGGTGCGGGCATAATTGCCCAAACCGGTTCGGTTATGAAAAGCTCGTTTGGCATCAAATCCTAAACGAAACAAGGTTTACGATTTCGATTTACGAGTTGGTGCGGCGTTCCGGCTTTCCCGCGCTTTGCGAGCCAAATCTTCCATTTTTTGTTGAAAGCCGGATTTCTTGACGGGCTTCTTTTTGTTTTCTTCGATTTGCTTGAGCAACGAATCTTCGTTGATGAAAAAGCGCCGAACAATCCATTGTTGCCCAAAGGATACCATGTTGGCCAAGAAATAATAGTAGGATAGGGCTGCCGAATAGGAATTGAGCACGGGGATGAACATCAAGGGCATCACGTAGCCCATGACTTTCATTTGTCCGGTGACCCCACTCATTTGATTGGACATGCGGGTGTAGAGCAAAGTCGAGGCTGTCATCAAGAGGGTGAACAAGCTTACATGGGCCCCGTAGAAGGGTATGGAGAAAGGTAAGTCTGCAATGGAATCGTAAGACGAAAGATCATCCGCCCAAAGGAAAGCTTGCTGACGAAGTTCGATGGATGCAGGAAAGAAATTAAACAAAGCGATAAGGATGGGTAATTGCATCAACATCGGCAAACAGCCTCCCAAAGGATTCACCCCTGCCTTCTGGAACAATTTCATTTGCTCACTCTGCATACGGGTGGGGTCTTTCTCGAATTTTTCTTTAAGTTGATCGATTTCCGGTTTTAGGACTTTCATTTTGGCTCCGCTAATCAGGGATTTGTAAGTCAGTGGAAACAAAATTATTTTGATGATCAGGGTAAGAATAAGGATAATGAATCCGTAATTCCATTGGAAGGAATCCAGCCAGTTAAAAACGGGTATAACAATGAATCGATTGACCCATCCAAAAATTCCCCAACCCAAGGGAATTTGTTTTTCGAGCCCACAGTCCAGGGCTTTGAGTGTTTGGAAATGATTGGGACCCAGGTACATCCACATTGCAAAAGGCTTGGTGGCGTTGGCTCTGTAATCCAAGGTGAGTTCCGCATTGTACATCCCTGTTTGTCCATCCTCTTTGGAGGCTTCTCCCTTGATTTGGGCACGATCAAAATGATCCTCCGCACCGAGAACAGCACAGAAAAATTTCTGTCGGAAAGAAATCCATTCCAAATTGTTGTTCAAGTTTTCTTCGTTCGGTGAGCTCATGCTCATGTAGTCAGGATCTTCACCGGGAAAACGATAATAAACTTCCATAAGTCGGCGCTCTTCGCTGATATCCCTTTCTTGGGCGGGAGCGATGCAGGCCCATTCCATGGTGGTGTAATCGTTGCGGATGAGGCCCTCCATGTTCACGAACTGTACACTAAAATTCAGGCGGTAGCCGGCAGAGTCCAAACGATAACGATGGATGATTTGCTGCTTCTCACCAGACTTATTAAGGCCAAAATCGATCTGCAGGGTGAGTGATCGAGGATCCCCATCCTGGACAGGTTGGAAATAGAGTTGCGAACTGTTCCATACCTTGTCGCCGGTAATCATGGCGTACGACATCCTCAGGCTGTTGCCGTCAAAAAGTTCCAGGGAATCTCCCGCGTAAGTTTTGTATCCTAGGACTTTGGCTTCTTGCAGGGCACCTCCTTTGGCGTTGAAGGTAAGCTCCAGGTTTCGGTTGCGAAGCGTATGGATTTCGTTTTTTCCTTGCAGATGCTGACCAAAAGGGCTGAGTAAGGTGCTTGAATCCAAGGCAGCAGTCGTGGTACCGGCCTCGGTAGGGCTAGCCTTTGAATTTCGGTTTTGGAGCAAGGTATTTTCCGCGGTATCCTTGGTAACCAACAGGGTGTCCTGGGATTGTCCTTGAGTGCTACCCTTGGGATCAGGATTGTTGGAAGGGAACCATAGGGAGTACAGGACCAAGATGAGCCCCATCAAAAACAAACCGGTAAGGGTATTACGGTCAAGCGTAGAATTATTGGACACGTTGCGATCGGTTAAGGAGGGATGCGTTCAGAAAAGATACAAACAGGGGGTGGGGGTTAGCGACGGTGCTGGAATATTCCGGATGAAATTGGGTGGCCACAAACCAAGGATGTTCGGGGACTTCAATGATTTCCACCAAATCATGGTCTGGATTAATCCCCGACATGCGAAGGCCTGCTTTCTGCAGGCGCGCTCGGTATTGGTTATTCATCTCGTAGCGGTGGCGATGCCGCTCGTGCACGGTTTTGGAGCGCCTATAAACCTTGGAGGCCAGAGAACCTGCCTCAATTCGGCAATCGTAGGACCCAAGGCGCATGGTCCCCCCTTTGTTGAGGATACCTACCTGGCTATCCATGAGGTCAATCACCGGATGCTTGGTTTGGGGATTCATTTCGGTGGAATCGGCATCCTTCATGCCGGCTACATTGCGGGCAAATTCAACCGTGGCGCATTGCATACCCAGGCAAATTCCAAAGAAGGGAATCCTTTGAGTCCTGGCATGGTGGATTGCAGCAATTTTGCCTTCCCAACCTCTTGCACCAAAACCCGGGGCCACCAAAATACCATCAAGATTCGCCAAAGCTTCGTGAACGGTCGTGGCCTCTAATTTTTCGGAATGAATCCAACGCACATTTACCTTGGCGCCCAATGTTGCACCCGCATGAATCAATGCTTCGGAGATGGAAAGGTAGGAGTCTTTGAGTTCGACGTATTTACCGACCAAACCAATGTCAATTTGATGTTTGGGCGATCGCAAACTTTGCACAAAATTTTTCCATCCGCTAAGTTCAGGGGCCTTGCTCTTTTTGATTTTGAGTTTGCGAAGGACCAGTTGATCCAATTTTTCCTTCGCCATTTTGAGGGGGACTTCGTAGATGCTCGATGCGTCCAACGCTTCGATGACCGAGTCCGGGGTTACGTTACAGAATAAGGCTACTTTCCGTCGAATTTCTTGGGTAATTGGCTGTTCTGTACGGCAAATGAGCACATCGGGTTGCACACCTGTTTCTAGTAACATCTTGACAGAGTGCTGGGTAGGCTTTGTTTTGAGCTCGCCAGCGGCTTTCAAATAGGGAAGCAAGGTCAGGTGCAAAACCATGCAGCGACTTTCGCCCAATTCGAGTCGAAGTTGTCGAATGGCTTCCACGTAAGGCAGGGATTCTATATCGCCCACCGTGCCTCCGATTTCGGTGATGATCACCTCAAAGTTCTTGCCTTTGCCCAAGAGCAAAATTCGATTTTTGATTTCGTCAGTGATATGCGGAATGACTTGAACGGTTTTGCCGAGATAATCGCCGCGACGTTCCTTGTCAATGACGCTTTGATAGATGCGGCCGGTGGTGACGTTGTTGGCTTGGCTAGTTTTAATGTCCAGGAAGCGTTCGTAGTGACCAAGGTCAAGATCGGTTTCGGCACCGTCATCTGTAACATAACATTCACCGTGTTCATAGGGGTTCAAGGTGCCGGGATCCACGTTGATATAGGGATCCAACTTCTGGATAGTTACCTTAAGGCCCCTGGCTTGAAGCAATTTGGCAAGGGAGGCGGCAAGAATGCCTTTGCCCAATGAGGAGGTTACTCCACCCGTAACGAATACATATTTGGCCACAACAGGAATGTTTCTACGGGATTCAAAGGTAAGCCTTTGGGCGCTTTGTCGTATCCAAGAAATTTATACCCTAAGCGGCAGGCTAAACCCTTAATTCATCATGATTTACGTACGTAGAGCCGATTTTGTTCTTTGCGCAGCACGGTGACGGCGGTTTCGGCCTCGATCCAACCGTCTTCGGATTGAGCTTCCATGCTTTGCCCTTGGATAAGAATTTTGCCTACCGGATTAAGCCTGGTTTTGGAGATTCCCTCCAAACCTATCCACTGCTCGGCGTCGGAAGCTTCCGGTACTGGGCTTTGGAGCACCAATTTTCGTAAAGGTCCTTGGGTAAACATGCGCTCCCCCCAAAGCAGGAAGACAACCCCAAGGCCGAGGATGGGTATAAGAACCGCGAGCACGGCGCTCATTAACCGGGATCCGCCAACGGCGTCCTCGCTTTGGGGCAAGGACCAACCATCGTTATCGAGCATGGATCCGACCAAAGCCAGAAAGATCACCGCAAGGCCTAAAGCGCCTACCCATCCGAAACCGGGAATTACCCAAATTTCGAGACCTATCAACAGCAAACCTGCGATGAAAAGGAGTATTTCCCAATTCGTAGCCAGTCCTTCCAGGTAAAGTGGAGCGAAATACAAAGCAGCAGCAACCAAGGCGGCCACCAGGGGAAAACCAATCCCTGGGCTTTGCAATTCGAAATAAATGCCCCCCAGCATCAGCAAAATCAAAATGCCACTGACTGCCGGATTCAAAAGAAATTGGAGGAAGTAGTCCAAAGCACTGAGTTTCTGTTGTACGATCTCTTTACGACGGACCCCTAGCATTTGGAGGACCTCTTCCTCGGATGCAGCGGTGCCGTCGCTGATCCCCAAGCGGACGGCTTCGGAGCTGGTTAAGGTTAAGACCTTGCCGGAATCCAAAACTCCGGGGTACCCAAGGCCGGGGTCCACCATGCATTCCGCAAGGCGGGGGTCACGGTTACGGGCTTCAGCGGTGGCCCGCATGGTGGCCCGCATATACGATTGGTATTTGTCCGGTACGGGGATGCCTTCTTGGTTAACCACCGTCGCGGCACCGATGCTGGCACTGGGAACCATGTAGATTCGATTGGCCGCCAAAGCAATTAGGGCACCAGCAGAGGCGGCATTGTTATCGACCCAAACCACGACCGGTATTTTGCTTCGAAGAAGACGGGTGCGCACGCTGTCCGCCAGGTCTACTTGCCCACCGTAGGTGTTTAAGCGTATCAGCACAAGGTCAGCTTCCTGCTTTTGGGCTTCCGCAAAGGCTAATTGGACCTTGCGCCAAAAGGGAGGAGCCACTTGGTCTTGAAGTTCAAAACGGTATATTCGGCATAACTTATTGGAGTCCAGCCACAAAGACCCTTGTGGAGTATAGAGGGTTTCCGCAGTGGCCTCCGCCAACGGCAAACCCCAAGGGAAGACCAAGAAGAGCCCAAGCAAAACGCTCCTTTGCAGAACGCTTGTTAGGGTGAAAAGGATAGAGGAATAGCGGATAGGCATAAATAAAGCTAGAGTAAAACGGTGATTTGGGGGATAGAATCCTCCTGCAATTTAGAGATTTTGCTGCAATGTGTAGGCCTTCCATCCTCATGCTCTCTAAATTTGAGGCATGTGGGTCGAAAATATTTTACAAACCATCGGGCATACGCCGCTGGTGCAGATTAACCGCCTTTGTTCTCATTTGCCGGCAACGGTTCTGGCCAAAGTGGAAACCTTTAACCCGGGGCATTCCACCAAGGACCGAATGGCGCTCAAAATGATTGAAGACGCCGAGGCCGCCGGACTGCTGAAGCCCGGATACACGATTATTGAGGGAACCTCCGGGAATACCGGTATGGGGTTGGCGATAGCCGGCGTGGTCAAAGGCTACCGCTGCATTTTTACCACCACCGACAAGCAATCCCGCGAAAAAGTGGATGCACTGCGTGCATTGGGGGCGGAAGTCATTGTTTGCCCCACCAATGTGGATCCCGAAGACCCCCGGTCCTACTACAGTGTTTCGTCCCGGTTAGCCCTCGAAACGCCCAACGCTTGGAAGGCCAATCAGTACGATAATCTGTCCAACCGCCAGGCTCATTTTGAGCAAACCGGACCGGAGATTTGGGAACAAACCGAGGGACGGGTGACCCATCTGGTGGTGGGGGTGGGTACCGGCGGAACCATATCAGGTACAGCTCGTTTTCTAAAATCCAAGAATCCCCAAATCAAGGTCTGGGGAATTGATACCTACGGTTCGGTTTTCAAAAAATACAAGGAGACCGGGATTTTTGACAAACAAGAAATTTACCCCTACGTTACCGAAGGTATCGGAGAGGACTTTTTGCCGGCCAACGTGGACTTTGATTTGATTGATCTCTTCGAAAAAGTTACGGATCGGGATGCGGCCCTCATGACGCGTCGAATCGCTCGCGAGGAAGGAATTTTTGCGGGTAATTCTGCGGGTTCGGCGATGGCCGGGTTGTTGCAATTGGGGCATGAATTGAAGCCTACGGATGTGGTGGTGGTGATTTTTCACGATCACGGGACGCGTTATCTGAACAAAATGTTCAACGATGAATGGATGCGGGAGAGGGGCTACCTGAGCGATACGGCCGAGGATGCGGCAGGTTTGGTTTTGAGAAGGGGACAGGTACCCTTGGTCAAAGTAGGGTATTGGGAAACGGTCGGGGAGGCGGTTGCCAAAATGCGCAAACACCAAATATCGCAAGTACCGGTACAGGACGCCGAAGGAAACTGGGTGGGAGCGCTTTCGGAACGTAAATTGTTGCAAAAACTCCTGTCTCATCCTCAGCTTTCTGCGGAACAGGTTGAAAATCACATGGAAGCAGCATTTGCTGAGGTCGAATCCTCCACCAAGGTTCAGCGCCTGCTACCGCTCATACGACCCGATTCCGAGGCTATCATGGTCCGTATGCCCGATCATTCCTGGCATATTTTGACCCAGCATGATTTGTTATCCGCCTTCCTCTAAATACGCTATCCATGACCCATACTCTTCTACGATTAGGGACCCTGGCCGCTATGCTTGGATCATGGAGTCCGATGATTCCTCTTGGGGCTCAACCGTTGCGTGCTGCCGAAACCAAAACCCTCCGTTTGGAGCAGGTGCAGCTTTTTCGTTCGGGAGCCGTTCTTCGCTATGCTGCCAGTGGCACAGTGGTTAACGGCTCGCAACGTTGGGTGCTGGGGGGTTGGGCCAAGGTCTTTGATGCCGCAACCCTGCGTGTCAAATCGTCAAGCGGTCTAAAGATGACCGATTACCGATGGGAAAAATTACCGGCAACCGAGGCTTGGATGGATTCGTTGAATACCGCCGAGCGTGCCATGGCCGAAAACCGGCGGGTCTTGGAAGAAAAGCAGGTGGATATGTCGGCACTGCAGGCAGAGGAGCAGTACATGATGGTTTTGTTGGGAAGAACGGCCGTCCAAGGCAAAGGTCCAGCGGGCACGGTATCGCCCACCTTCGCCGAAACCGGATCAACCCAGGAATGGCTCAAGGGTTCGGAACAATTCCGGCAACGCATGGCCCAGGTTGGGCGAGCCAAACTTCAGTGCCAACGGGGTTTGGATTCGTTGACTCGTCGTTCAGGGGATTTGGAGTCCAAAGTTATTTTTTGGCGAGATAAAATTCAGGCTTCGGAGCAAGGCCTGGTTTTGCAGCTGGAGGCGATATCTGCGTTGGACGGGAAGACGGGGCAGGTGGCTTTGGAGGTTTTTTGTTCACAAGCCGGATGGAACCCTTCGTATGAAATGGACGTTGATGTTAACCAGTCCAAGGTGGCCCTGCGTTTGGGTGCTCAATCCTACCAGCAAAGCGGCCAGGATTGGGAGGGGATACCGGTGGAATTTTTGACCCATACCCCTTCGGTGGGTTTGGAATTGCCGGTTTTAAGCCCGTGGTATTTGGACTACTATCAGCCAATGGTCAAGACCTTTGATCGGGTCGAAACCATTTCTTCAGAAAGCAGAAACCGATCCCAACCATCCCGCGCAGTGTCCGATGCGGCCGAACCTACCATGTCCATGACGTGGAGCGAGTTGGAGGCATCGGGTGTGCCCACTGTTGAACGAAAAACCCAAGGCTCGGCCTTCGTGTACAAGCCCACCTCAACCTTTCGCCTGGCTTCGGGGGGGGAGTCTTGGCAACCCCTGGATGCCCGCACGGTGGAGGTGGAACTCTTACGCTATGCCGCACCCCGTCAACAACCCCGGGTTTACCTCATGGGCATCCTAAGGGATTCCTCCTTGTTGGATTGGGTTGATGGACCTTGCCTTATATCGGTGGACGGGAACCGGGTCGGAGAACAACAAATTCGCTGGGCCCATGCAGCGGATTCGGTGGCCCTGTCGTTGGGCACGGATGAGTTGATTCAGGTTCAATACCGCCCCGCGGCCATTTTCAAAAATCAGCGTTCTCGTTGGGATCAGTGGGTCGTTCGCCACTACGGTTATCGGGTGGATTTGAGGAATAGTCGGCCCCAGGCGGTGCGCATTCGGTTGGAAGACCAGTATCCCGTGAGCCTCCAAAAGGACTTGGAAGTTTTGGATTTAACCGCCGAAGGAGCTCGATTCCCTACGGCTCCCGAAATCGCTATTCCCGGCTTGGTTCGTTGGGAATTGAACCTGGAACCCCAGGCCCAGCGCGCTTTGGAATGGGGTTTTAGGGTCAAACACCTCCGCAACAAGCCCGTGGTGGGCTTGTAGGCCTTTGGGGTTTTGGGGCTTAATTTTGCCATTTCTTACCCCATTTGACGAACCCAAACACTTCATAAGCCATGAAACACCTGGGACACCCACCGTTGAATTTGCATTGGGAACGTAGCGGCCTGAACGGTGTTCAGCAAATCTTTTGGAATTTGAGTCCAGCGGAGCTCGTTGAGTCTGCCCTGGTCACGGGCGAGGGTCAACTCTGCGATAACGGGGCATTGGCTTCGGATACAGGGGAATTTACCGGCCGTTCACCCAAGGACCGCTTTGTGGTCAAGGATGCAATCACCGAAAATGCGGTTTGGTGGGGAGATATCAATATCCCTTTTGGCCCTGATCATTTTGATGCATTGTACGAGCGTGTTGCCGAGTATTTGGCAGGCAATTCGGTATACGCAAGGGATGCCTACGCTTGTGCTGATCCTGCCCATCGATTGAATATTCGGATCATTACCGAACTGGCCTATTCCAATCTCTTTTGCCACAATCTTTTTCTGCGCCCAACGGCCGAAGAATTAACCCAAGCCGGTGAGCCGGAGTGGACCATGGTGTGCGCACCGGGTTTCCGTGCCGTGCCCGAACGAGACCATACCCGCCAACACAATTTTGCGATATTGAATTTTACCCGCAAGATCATTCTCATCGGGGGTACCGGTTATACCGGGGAAATGAAAAAAGGAATCTTTGGGGTTCTGAATTTCGTCCTGCCTCATCACAAAAAAGTCTTGTCCATGCATTGTTCCGCCAACAGCGGGGCCCAAGGAGATACGGCTTTGTTTTTTGGTTTATCGGGTACGGGCAAAACCACTTTATCGGCCGATCCCAACCGTAGCTTGATCGGGGATGACGAACACGGTTGGAGCGATACTTCGGTTTTTAATTTTGAGGGGGGGTGCTACGCCAAGTGCATCAACCTTACCCCCGAAAAGGAGCCCGAAATTTGGAAAGCTATTCGCTTTGGTTCCATTGTGGAGAACATTGTTTTCAAAGAGGGAACTCGGGTTGTGGATTTCGATAACGGTTCCAAAACCGAAAACACCCGCTGCGCTTATCCCATTCATTACATCGATAACGTCATGGTTCCCTCCGTGGGTTCTCATCCCAAGCATTTGTTCTTTTTGACCGCGGATGCCTTTGGGGTATTGCCGCCGATTAGCCGCCTCAACGAGGCCCAGGCCATGTATCATTTCATATCGGGGTACACGGCCAAAGTTGCGGGCACCGAAGTCGGGGTAACCGAGCCTCAAACGACCTTCTCGGCCTGTTTTGGGCGGGCATTTTTGCCCTTGCACCCTGGTCAGTATGCGACTTTGTTGGGTCAAAAAATGCAGGAACATCGCGTTCAGGTCTGGCTGGTGAATACGGGATGGAGCGGGGGACCTTACGGGGTGGGGAGTCGTATGAAATTATCCTATACCCGGGCGATGATCACCGCAGCTTTGGAAGGTCAATTGAACCAGGTGGAATTTGAAACTCATCCGGTTTTTGGGGTTTCGATACCCAAGTCCTGCCCTCAGGTTCCTTCGGAGATCTTGAATCCTCGTCTTACATGGTCTGATCCCGCTGCCTACGATGCCAAAGCCTCTCAACTGGCGGCTGCTTTTATTAAGAATTTTGACCAGTACCGCGACGGGGTGAATGCCCAAGTTCTTGAAGGCGAGCCCCGTCCTTAACCGGTAACCTCCAGAGGACGAAATGCGTTCAACCTATCGCAGGGTTTCGTCCAACCATCCAAAAAACACTTTTTGCCACAGGACCGAATTCTGGGGTTTAATCACCCAGTGGTTCTCGTCCGGGAAATAGAGCATTTTGGTTTTGATACCCCGTAGTTGGGCGGCCGTATAGGCTTCGAGACCTTGGGCGAGAGGTACTCTATAATCTTTCTCGTTGTGGATAATAAGGATAGGGGCATTCCACTGATGGACGTAGCGATGCGGTGAATACCAATTGTAGGAGTTGGGTTTGGGCCTATCCCAAGGACGACCTTTCATGTCCCATTGCGAAAAGAAAATCTCTTCGGTCTGACCAAACATGGATTCCAAGTTGTAAACGCCGCAATGGGCAATGAAGGATTTGAACCGCCCTTCGTGGTTACCCGCCAACCAATAAACCGTGTAGCCCCCGAAGGATGCACCCACCGCGGCCATGCGCCCAGCATCCACGAAAGGTAATTTTTTGACGGAATCGGTGACCCATAACATATCCTTCATGGCCTGACCGCCCCAGTCTCCAGAAATTTGTTCGTTCCATGCCTGACCAAAGCCGGGCAGACCACGGCGATTGGGGGCCACAACGATATACCCTTTGGCCGCCATCAAATGAAAATTCCAACGTGTACTAAAGGACTGACCAATCATACTTTGTGGACCTCCCTGGCAATACAAGAGCGTAGGATAGGATTTAAGCGGATCAAAATCAGGCGGATACACGATATAGGTTTGGACCGTTTGGCTGTCCGAGGATAGAATGTTACGGCTTTCAAACCTAGCCTGACGCAGGTTTTGGTAAAGGCTGTCGTTGCAGGAGCTGAAGGTTTTTTCGGCAAGATTGGATCGCAAACGGCCACATAGTTCGGAAGGCCTGAGCATGGTGGATTTGAGGTAGAAAATCCAGTGGTCCGCTTGGGGCGAGGATTTTTTGGATGATTTGGAAGGGGGCAAGGCCATCGTCAATAGGCCGGAATACTGGGCGGTGTCGCTGGTGATCACGGTCCAAGGCAGGACGGTGGTGCTGTTCATCGTAGGTTTGCTGCGTTGAACCTGTACCGGGCTTTGCAACGAATGGGCAATTATTTGGGTAAAACCACCGTGGTAAACTGTGTAATACAAGGTTTTGGCATCCGGGGACCAGGACATTTCGTAGGCAGAACGATCCAGTTCGGTATTGAGGTAGGTGGTTTGTCGGGTATTCCAGTTCATCAAAGCCACCCTGTTCAAGTCCGCTTCGTATCCATCGCGGGCCATGCTTAACCAACTGAGGTATTGTCCGTCCGGTGAAAATTGCGGATCGGTGTCGTAGCCGGGATTCGAGGAGGTGAGGTTGATCGTGAGACCGGAAGAGACATCGTAGGCATAGAGGTCGGAATTGGTGGACACGGCGGCTTCGTTGCCTTTCATTTTCTTGGCGGGATAGACCAGGGTTTGACCGGAGGGGGACCAGACGATTTCTGAAGATGATCCCATGGGGGGTAGAGGACTGTGCCAAGGCTCATCCGGCATGATATCCTTGGCCTCACCAACCGGGCGCGCATCCAACATGGCTTGTACAAAAACATGGCTGTAGGTGCCGTCATGCCAGCTGTCCCAATGGCGGTGCATCAATTGATCGAAGACTTGACCGGTGGATTTGCTCAGGCTGGGATAGCGATCGTGCATGGTGGGCTCCAAACGCACTTTGCGGACATAGAACCAATGTTTACCGGATGGGGATAAACCGAAGCCGTCAATACCCCCCTCGAATTGGGTCAGGGCTTCGCGGCCTGTTCCATCAGGTCGCATGCGGTGCAATTGCATGGCCCCGTTGACTGGGTAGAGAAAAGCGATCCATGCCCCGTCATTCGACCACTGGTAATCGACCTCGGAAGATGGGGTTTGAGTCAAAGAAGTGGTTTTCCCGGTGTTGAGGTCCAAAAGCATCAAATCGGTCTGCGATTTGTTTTGGTCCAGGATCGTGGAACGAACCCCGTAGAGGATTTTGTTGCCGTTGATGTCGGCTTTGGGGGCAGAGGGGGTTTTGAGATCCCATAACATTTCTTCGTTAAGGGTAAGTTGACCTTGAACGGAAGAGAGCATTAGGCTCCATATCAGCAGGGGGAGGATGCCCAAAACAGCCTTTGAGGTATTCTTTGTAATCATAACAACGATAATTTTAAATGAACGTTTCAGTTTGGAAGAACGAAATTCAAAATGCGTCCCGGGACGGCAATGATTTTGGTGGCTTGTCTCCCAGCCAACCATTCGATAACCCGTGGATGTTCCAGGGCCATTTGGGTAAGTTCTGCTGAGGTGGCCTTGGAGGGTAAATCGATTTGAAAACGCAATTTCCCGTTTTGTTGGACGGGGTAAGCAAAGGTATCCTCTTCCAGGTATTGAGCGTTCCATACGGGAAATTGGGCATGGTGAATGGATGGTTCAAAACCCAAAATGCTCCACAGTTCCTCTCCAAGATGGGGGGCAAAAGGGGCCAAAAGCAAGGCATAATCACGGAGAATATCTCGGTGCTGAATGGAAGCGGATTGAATTTCGTTGAGGCCAATCATCAAACCGGAAACGCAAGTGTTCAGCGCCATTCGATCCATTCCATCGCTAATTTTTTTGATGCAACGGTGCAGAATTTTGAGGGCGGCCTCGCTTGGGGGAGTATCGGAAATTGGAGTTTGACGGTAATAGCGCCAGGCTTTTTGCAAGAAGCGGTAAACCCCTTCGATGCCTTGGGTGTCCCATGGTTTGGCATCTTCAAGCGGTCCCAAAAAAAGTTCGTACAAGCGAAGAGTGTCGGCTCCGTATTGATCGATTACCGAATCCGGATTGACTACGTTTCTCTTGGATTTGGACATTTTCTCGACTTCCGGCTTGGTATGAAAAAAATCGGTTTCACTCAAGTCCTGGGGAGCATGGTTCCACGCATAAAAGTGCCCCTGAAGGGAACAGCCCTCGAGGCCCAACCACAAAGCATGCTGAAAAGCCAAGCCCTCTGCCGGGTCGCTTAGCAAGCGAGGAATGTTCAAACGGTTACGATCCACGAAGCGTATATCCACCGAGCTTCGGTATCCGAACTTTTCGACGGAGCTATCCATGCGCTTAAGGGCCAAGATCAAATCTTCACTCAAGAAAATTTGAGAAAATTCCGCAATCCCTTCCTGGAGTTTGGACCCTACATCCCGAAAAGTTTGGGTACGGGGATCGCCCTCCAGGGGGTTGGAGTTGTTTGGGTTGGTCTGCAAAATGTTATGAATTCGGGACATCCAAAAGTCGAGGCCATGCTCCGATTGGGATCGGAAAACATATTCGGAGATGCCTTGGATCATCCCTTGATTGACCAGCCTTGTAAAGGGCTCGCGAAAAGGAACCCAACCACGGTCATACAAAAAATGATTCCAAAAGCGGGCGTACAGGAGGTGTCCCGTGGCATGTTCCGAACCTCCGATATACAAGTCCACCGGCCCCCAGTAGTCCATGGCTTGAGGATCTGCGAATTGAGCCTCGTTGGTGGGATCCATGTAGCGCAGAAAATACCAGGATGAACCTGCCCAGCCGGGCATGGTGGTCGTTTCCAAAGGTTTGCCTTGGTAGGTCCAGTCGGTGGCCCTGGCCAAGGGGGGCTCACCTTCGGCGGTGGGCAAATACAATTCAATTTCAGGAAGGATTAGGGGGAGAGCGGTGTCGGGTAAGGCCCATACTTCATCGTGTTCGATGGCGACAGGCACGGGTTCTCCCCAGTAGCGTTGCCTTGAGAACACCGCGTCTCGTAAACGGTAACGGGTAATTCCACGACCAAGGCCATGTTCCTGGAGATGAAGGATCATCGCGGCTATACCCTGGGATCCGGTCAAACCGTCCAAAAACGAAGATTCCTGAAGGATGGCGGATTTGTCCACACAAGCACCTTGATTGGGGTCGTGGCCTACGAAAATACCCGGTACAGGAAGTCCAAAATGCCTAGCAAAATTCCAGTCGCGTTCATCTCCTGCAGGTACGGCCATGATGGCCCCCGTTCCGTATCCGGCCAGTACATAATCAGCCGTCCAAACAGGAATTGGCTGCCCGGTAAGGGGGTGTATCGCGTAAGATCCCGTGAAGCAGCCGCTAATTTTCTTGGTTTCCGCTTGACGTTCGCGCTCGCTACGGCCTTGAATTTCAGCAAGGTAACCCTCAATTGCCAAATGCTGCTCTGTGGTCGTCAGCTCCTTCAGTTGAGGATGTTCGGGGGCAATCACCATAAAGCTAACACCGAACAACGTATCCGGTCTTGTGGTAAATACTTCCAGGGTTGTGGAGGATCCGGAGCCTTGACCCGCTTGAATCTGGAAATAAACCTGAGCGCCTTCGGACTTTCCGATCCAGTTGCGTTGATGATCTTTGATCGATTCCGACCATTGCAAGGCAGGCAATTCGTCCAAAAGGCGATCCGCATAGGCCGAAATCCGTAACATCCATTGCGGCATCATGCGCTGCTCGACCGGATGACCCCCTCGCTCCGAAAATCCGTCTTTGACTTCATCGTTGGCGAGTACGGTGCCCAAGGCAGGGCACCAATTGACCCTGGCCGTGGCCCGGTAGGCCAAACGGTAAGCCATAAGCCATCGGCTTTGGGTCGCGCTATCCGCCTTGTTCCATGCTTCAGCGCTAAAGGGCTCCGCATGATCGCTGGTCTTGGCTTGTGCAGCGCTCGCGCCACCTTGGGTGAAGAGCTTGGTGAGTTCGTCGATAGGTCGGGCATGGTTGAGCTGCAGGTCAAACCAGGAGTCATACAACTGCAAAAACATCCACTGGGTCCAGCGATAATAAGTTGGATCGCAGGTGCTTATTTGACGCTCCCAATCGAAACTGAAGCCGATACGTTGCAGTTGATCGCGGTAGCGTTGGGCATTGACAGTGGTCGTGATCTGGGGGTGCTGGCCGGTTTGGATCGCATACTGTTCCGCGGGCAATCCAAAGGCATCAAAGCCCATGGGATGAAGGACCGCGAACCCCTGCATTCGCTTCTGCCGAGCAATGACATCGGAGGCAATATACCCCAGAGGATGACCCACATGCAGCCCGGCACCGGAAGGATAGGGAAACATATCCAGCACATAGTATTTGGGGCGGCCGGTTTTGGGTTCCGGTGTCCGGTAGGTGCCGTTTGCCAGCCAATGCTGTTGCCATTTACGGTCAATTTCCTCGAGCGTATTGGGGGAATTCAAGGGAAGGGTTGGGTTTAGAAAATTCAATGAGCGAACGCAGGCGAATTTAGTTCCAAGGTAAGCGCCAAGCACAAGGGGTGTACGGGTTATTTTTGAGGCAAGATGCGTTTCTCAGGTTCTTCCTTGCTCAAGTCTTCCGTTTCCCGGTCCCGTTTCTCGGCGTTTTTCTCGCAGTTCCTGGTCCTCTACCTGCTGGGCTTGATGGCTTACGGGTTTTGGCAAGCCAAATTATGGGTGGAGCATCTCCATGAGAATATCGAAATCCAGGTGTTTTTGGACCAAGAGGCGAAGGCCAGCGACGTTCGCGCCATGATGATGGAGGTCCGACGATTGCCCGAAGTGAAAGAAGCAAAATATGTAAGCGCCTCCAGCGCTGCCAAGGAACTGAGCCGTGAATTGGGAGAAGATTTTGTGAGTTTTCTTGGTGAGAATCCCTTGATGCCTTCGGTCAAAGTCAAGGTTCGTTACGCTTACGGGGAAGAGCTCCCCTTCCGAGCCCTGGTGGGCCGCTTGCGTTCCTACTCGGTGGTGAGTGAAGTGGTCTATCCCCAACGTTTATTGACCTCGTTGCAGGAGAATTTTCAGAGAATCGCCTTGGTCATGTTGGCCTTGAGTGGCATCCTCCTTTTGGTGACCTGGTTGCTCATTGACCAGTCGGTTCGCCTTGCCATTTTCGCGGACCGGCATCTTATTCGTTCCATGCAATTGGTGGGCGCGGAGGATGCATTTATCCGTCGTCCTTATTTGCGTTCGGCTTTGATGGGTTCAGGGATGAGCTTTGCAGTGGCTTTGTTAGCCATAACCATGACCGCTGTTTGGATAGCCCAATGGGCCCCTGATTTTCACCATCGTGAATCCCATGCGGCCTTGCCTTGGATGG
>VHBD01000006.1 GCA_016872125.1 Sphingomonadales bacterium | reverse complement strand
TAGAAAAGTGCCCATTCAGGGCCAATAGTTCGGCATGGGTTCCTTCTTCGACGATACGGCCATCTTTCATCACCAAAATTCGGTGGGCAAACCGCAAAGTGGACATTCGATGGGCGATAAGCAAGGCATTACGGCCTTGAACAAAAGCCTCGATACCCCTTTGGACCTGGGCCTCCGTTGCCGAGTCCACCGATGCGGTGGCTTCGTCCAGAATGAGGAGGTCCGGCTGCCTTACCAAAGCACGGATCAGGGCTACCAATTGCTTTTGGCCGGCGGAAAGCCCAGCCCCCTTTTCCCCCACCGAGGTCAGCAATCCCTGCGGCAAGGACTCCACAAAATCAAGGAGATTGAATGCCTTGACCCTGAGCTCAACCAATTCCGTGGTGATGCTGGGATCATGGAGAATAATATTATCCAAAATGGTGCCGCTGAAGAAAATAAGTTCTTGGGGGACGTAAATAATGCGCCTTCGCAGTTGCCTCAAAGTCAATTCCGTATGAGATAAACCGTCCAAAAGAATCCGCCCTGATTTGGGTTCATAAAATCTGACCAGCATTTGGGCTAAGGTCGATTTGCCACTTCCACTGCCCCCCACCACAGCCCAAACTTCTCCGCGCTTCATGTGCAATTGAATGTCGTGGAGGACTCTGATATCCTTTTGGTATCCAAAATTCAAGTTTTGAATTTGTATATCGATACCCTGTGTGGGTTGATCCGCTGCTGCATTGGTTTCCGCAGGCCAAGCTTTCAAATCAATCAACTGAAAAACCCTTGAAGATGCGATAATGCCCATCTGTAGGGAATTGAATTTGTCCGCTAACAACCTCAATGGCCTGAACAACTGATTGATATAAACCAAAAAGGCCACCAATACCCCTGCGGACAAGGCCCCGTCCTGCACCCTCACGGCTCCGTACCAAACCATCAATCCCATGGCCAAGGCCGTAAGAACTTCGACCACTGGAAAATACACCGAATAATACCAAACCCCGTTCAGATGCGCTTCGGCCAAACCTTGGTTTTCTTTTTGGAAGGCCCGGTTCTCCTCCTCTTCGCGATGAAACAGGGGAATGAGTTGCAAATTGCTAAGGCGTTCTTGGAGAAAGGAATTCAACGAAGAGGTTCGAGATCGAACTTCGGTGAATGAGCCATGAACTTTTTCTTTGAACCACCAGGTTACCCATAACAACAAAGGCATAACCATCAAACTGACCAAGGTGAGTCGCCAATCGGTATAAAGCATCACCGATAAAATCACGATTAACTGCAAGACATCTCCAACCATGGTCAAGAAGCCTTGGGCAAACAATTCGGCGATGGCCTCCAAATCGTTAATCACCCTGCTTCCCAAGGCGCCTACCGATCTGGATTCATAAAAACTTGGGCGATAACGTGTTAAATGTTCATAAAGCTTGCGTCGCAAATCTTTGACCACGGACTGTCCCAATTGCACACTCCACAAACCAAAGAGATACCTTAGACCGGATTCCGCCAGCAACAAAGCCAAAATAATCCATCCGTATTGGGCCAAGCTGGCCAAATCCTTCCGGGTCATGGGCCCGTCCACCGCTTGTTGAATCAACCATGGTCTTAGTGGAGCAGTTCCTGCAAGAACGATGGCCAAGAGAATGGTTCCGATCAATAAGAAACTGTACGGTTTCATTTCCCCGAACAAACGTTTCAAGGCTTGTACGGTTCCTGCTCTAGGCGCCTGGAATTCCTCGGTGGCTGCCCTCATGGGTTTGGTTGAATGATACCGTCCGGATATTCCACATGCACCAAACAAAGTCCATGGGCAGGAGCCGTGGCCCCGGCATCCGATCGGGTTCCTTCGTTCAAGAGATCGTTGATTTGATCATAGGATCGATAACCTCGTCCAACTTCCATCAACGTACCCACAATCGCGCGGACCATGTTGCGCAGAAAGCGGTTGGCTCGGATTTCAAAAACGGCGGATTGATCTGCATTCAATTTCCATTGGGCATGGGTTAGGTTGCACAAATCGTGTTGTTGCCCACCACCGGCTCTGGCGAAACAGCCGTAATCACGATTGCCCGGCAGCAGTGCAGCGGCCTTAAGCACCGAGTCCCAATCAGGGCAGGCTGGAATTTGCCAGGAATAACGCGCCCGGAACGGATCCTTAGCCCAATGAACCCGGTATTGGTAGGTTCTGAACAAGGCTGAAAAGCGGGCATGCGCGGTTTCAGGGACTTGAAAGACCCGCTGTATCACCAAATCGTTGGGCAACATCCGGTTAAGAACCCTAATCCCATCCTCCACCGGACCCCGTAACAACGCATGAAGATCTTCCTCTGTATCCCAATGCGCAAAAAACTCCGATGCATGAACCCCCGTATCGGTGCGGCCTTGACCGGTGAGCCAAACGGGTTTTCCAGTGTATTGAGTTAATGCATTTTCGATAAGCTCCTGAACCGTTACAGCATTGGGTTGTCTTTGCCAACCGTGATAGGCCGTACCGTCATACGCCAATTGAATGAAATAACGGTTCATGACCTGCATTCGATCGCCATCATGAAGACCTTCTCAGGGCTTCTATCACCAGAGCCGCCCCCTGACCCACCCCAACGCACATGGTGGCCAGGCCGTAGGCTTTCTTGCCGGGGTATCGGTGCAGCGAATGCAGAAGGGTCGTGGTGATGCGTGCCCCTGAGCACCCCAAGGGATGACCCAGGGCAATGGCTCCGCCGTGAACATTGATATCCTCCAGAGGCAAATCCAATTCACGTTGACAGGCCAAGGCTTGCGATGCAAAGGCCTCGTTCAATTCAATCAGACCCAAGTCTTTGGCTTGGAGGCCTGCTCGGTTCAAGGCTTTGCGGACTGCCGGTACCGGACCTATGCCCATATACGCCGGGTCAACGCCTGCCACTGCCATGGAGACCACACGGCCTATGGGTTCAAGTTGATGACGCTTGACAGCCGATGCGCTTGCCAACAGCAACAAGGCCGCACCATCGTTAATCCCGGAAGAGTTACCAGCGGTCACCGTTCCTCCCTCCCTGAATACCGGTTTCAATTGGCTGAGTTTGGCCCTGTCTCCCAAACGAGGATGCTCGTCTTGGGCTACCCACTGGGTTTGGCCCTTGGCGTCTTGGGTTGGGGTCGGTATTCGCTCGCGGTCAAAAGCGCTAGCCGCTTGAGCCGCTGCATATTTCTCCTGCGATGATTGGGCAAAGTCATCCTGATCCACGCGGCTAATTTGGTACTTCTCTGCCACATTTTCGGCCGTTTCACCCATGCTGTAGGGGTGATGCAGCCCCTCCCAACGCGGATTCGTGAACCTCCATCCCAGAGTGGTGTCGTGGATCTCCGGTTGCCGTCCAAAGGGCTGTTCCGGCTTGGCCATAACCCAAGGGGCACGGCTCATGCTTTCCACCCCTCCTGCCAAATAAAAATCCCCATGACCCATGGCCAATGCTCGGCTTGCATCCATAATGGCTTGCAGACCACTGGCGCACAATCGGTTGACCGTCACGCCGGCCACAGAGGTTGGCAAACCGGCCAAAAGAGCACTCATGCGCGCCACGTTACGATTATCCTCACCAGCCTGGTTGGCGGCTCCGAGAACCAGTTCCTCTAAATGTTGCGGATCTAATTCGGGATGGCGGTCCATCATGTTTCTTACCAAATGAGCGGCCATGTCATCGGGCCTCAAGCGAGATAATGCCCCGGCGTATTTCCCTATGGGGGTCCGCAGGGCGTCCAATATGAATACATCTTCCATGACACAAAACTGCGAACAATTCTTCTCAAAACACCAAAAACTGCCAAGAATCGGACAAATTGACACATTTAAAACTCCACACTCCTTTGGCACAAGGTTTGAATGCTCTTGGACAAAATCTTAACCCATGACTCAAAACTCCACCAAAAAAGGCAATATATCAGTCCACACCGAGAACATTTTTCCCCTCATCAAAAAATCGCTGTATTCCAATCAAGAAATTTTTTTGAGAGAATTGGTCAGCAACGGGGTTGATGCCTGCCAAAAGCTTGCTGCCCTCGCAGCTATGGGAGAAATCCATGGCGAAATTGGAGAAATGCAAGTCCAGGTGAGTTTGGACAAAGAGGCCAAAACCATCACCATCTCCGATAACGGTTTGGGCCTGACGGAAGAAGAAATTGAGAAGTACATCACGCAAGTTGCTTTTTCGGGTGCCACCGAGTTTATCGAAAAATACAAAGACAAGTCCGACCTCAATCAAATCATCGGTGCCTTTGGATTGGGATTTTATTCCGCCTTCATGGTTGCCGACAGGGTGGACATCCACACCTTGAGTTACCAACAGGGATCCAAGTCTGCCCGCTGGTCCTGCGATGGTTCCACCGAATACGAGATTGGCCTTGGGGAGCGGAGCGAGCGGGGCACCGATATTATTCTCCATATTGCGGAAGATGCCTCGGAATATCTGGATGAATGGAGGCTCAAAGAAATACTGCGTAAATACGGGAAATTCTTGCCTGTCAAAGTAATGTTTGGTGATGAGCAGATCAACGCGACCAGCCCTCTATGGACCCGCAAGCCTGCCGATCTCCAGGATGAAGATTACCAGAATTTCTACAACGATTTGTACCCCATGGCCGAAAAGCCGTTGTTTTGGATCCATCTGAATGTGGATTATCCCTTCAATTTAACGGGAATTCTGTACTTCCCCAAATTGAAAGCGGATTTTGAACCGGCCAAAAACAAAATACAACTCTATAGCCGTCAGGTATTTATCACCGATTCCGTCGAAGAGGTGGTCCCGGATTATTTACGCCTCCTTCATGGGGTCATTGACTCCCCGGATATACCGCTCAATGTTTCCAGATCCTTTCTTCAAACGGATTCCAACGTCAAGAAAATCAACGCCCACATCTCCAAAAAAGTAGCGGATAAATTAGCGGATATCGCCAAAAACCAAGAGGATTCTTTCAGGGAAAAATGGGATCAACTGGAACTCTTTGTGAAGTACGGGATGATTTCGGATGAGAAATTTTATGACCGCGCCAAGGGGTTTTGCTTGTATAAAGATGCCGATCAGCAGCTCAGAACTTGGGAGGATACCGCAGCCCTTTTGGAAGCGAATCATCGCAACAAAGATGGGCAATTGGTAATCCTGTACACCAACCAAGCCAGCGCTCAGCATCATTTGATTGAAGGAGCGCGCAAGCGTGGCTTGACCATACTCCAAATGGGCAGTGTTATCGATGCTCATTTCATCGGGGCTTTGGAAAGCAAGCTTGAAAAAACCACCTTCAAGCGAATTGATTCCGATACCTTGGACAAATTGGTGGATAAAGGGGAGCCCAAGACTTCCTTGCTTAACGAAGAACAGGAAAAACTTGCGGTAGAATGGGTAAGAGAATGGGTCAAGGCCAAAGAAGAATTCAAAGTCAAGGCGGAGGCCATGTCCGCCGATGATCCACCGATCACCCTCACTCGTTCCGAGTTCATGCGTCGAATGAACGAGATGGCTGCCACAGGCAGCGGTACTCCTTTCTTCGGGGGGGCTATGAAGGAAAGCATTGATATGGTGGTCAATACATCGCATCCTCTGGTGCAGAAGATGGTAGAAACCCAAGAACTAGAGCCAAGACAGGCCCTTGGTCAACAACTCATCGATCTGGCCTTGCTCGCTCAGGGTATGCTCCAAGGTGCAGAACTAACCGCCTTCATTGACCGAAATCTCCACAACGCCGGTCGCTAAGCTTGTCGATGGTTGACGGGATCAAATTTGACCAAGCCAATCCTCTCCCCATCGTTGACAGGATTGTTCATAATTTCAAAGATCCAATTTTGGTGAACAAGGGGGCTGAATTTTAGTTTTGGATTTGCTCCGTACCTGAATCTCGAGGCTCTACAGAGCCGACCAGGTTCGTATCAAACCATCGTTTTTTCTGAAATTCGCCCATGTCCGATCTAAGTCCGGTCCGCACAGCTTTGATTTCTGTTTACTCCAAAGAAGGGCTCGAGCCCTTGGCCAAAACGCTCTTTGAATCCGGGGTAGAAATTTGGTCCACGGGGGGTACCTGGGATTTTCTTCAAAAAATTGGTTGTCAGCCCCGCAAAGTGGAAGATCTTACCGGTTATCCCTCCATCCTGGGAGGCCGTGTCAAAACCCTTCATCCCAAAATTTTTGGAGGGATCTTGCATCGAAATCATCAAATTGAGGACCTTAACGAGCTGGCAGGCTATGAGATTCCCCCAATTGACCTGGTCATTGTGGATCTGTACCCCTTTGAGGATACATTGCGCGCCAGCGGTACCCATCAAGAACTCATCGAAAAAATTGATATAGGCGGAGTCAGCCTCCTACGAGCTGCCGCCAAAAACCATCAACAATGCACGGTCCTGTCCTCATCCAATCAATACGATCGTCTAAGGCAACAAGTCCTTGCCGGTGGAACCAATCAAGAAGACCGTCTTCGATACGCTGCAGAAGCTTTTTCGATGACTTCCAGGTACGATACCCTGATTTATGAGTACCTGAAACCCCAAACCGATACAACGAGCCTGCGCATCGCCTCGGATCAAGGCCATGAGCTTCGCTACGGAGAGAACCCCCATCAGCAAGGGCGATTCTACGGACCATTGCAAGAGTGTCTTCGGGTACTTTCTGGCAAAGCCCTAAGTTACAATAATTTACTTGATACGGATTCGGCGTTGTCTCTCTTGGCTGAATTTGAGGAGCCCACCTTTGTCATCGTAAAACACAACAACGCCTGCGGGCTTGCAAGCCGTGATACCCTGCTGGAGGCTTGGAAAGACGCCCTCGCGGGGGATCCCATCTCGGCCTTTGGGGGCGTCTTGGCAGCAAACAGGCCTCTTGACTTGAATTGTGCCAAAGAAATCGACGGGATATTTTACGAAGTGCTCATCGCTCCCTCATTCAGTACCGAAGCCATCGATTTGCTAACACGCAAGAAGAACCGCATACTCCTCCAACAATTAAAGCCCATTCCTTCTTCTTTGCAGGTTCGATCGGCACTTGGCGGATACCTTGTCCAAAGCCCGGACCGTTCCACCGAAGCCTCGGATCAATTCAAAGTCGTCACCGCCAGGCAGCCCAATGCATCTGAAAAAACCGATATGGAATTTGCGGTCAAGGTGGTGAAGCATACCCGAAGCAATGCCATTGTTCTGGTCAAGAATCGTCAACTCATTGGGTCCGGAACAGGCCAAACTTCCAGAATTGACGCAATGAGGCAGGCCGCCCACAAGGCCAGATCCTTTGACTTCGATGTACAAGGGGCCATTATGGCCAGCGATGCCTTTTTCCCTTTTGCGGACAGCGTCGAAGTGGCCTGGCAAGAGGGCATTCGTGCCGTCATCCAACCGGGTGGTTCTGTCAAGGATCAGGACAGCGTCGATTTCTGCGACCGAAACGACATGTGCATGGTCATGACGGGAGTAAGACACTTCAAGCATTAGCCCCCTCAAAAGACCTTGGTCTCCCCTACCCATAGAAGGTTCCCCCCTAGCTTGCCATTTTTCAAAAAAAATCTTTAATCGCGCTTTTACCTTTAGTTTCGCTTTCTTCTTCTGTTAACGTTCACCTAAAGACTTGCATGGGACTTTTTGATTTATTTACCCAGGAAATTGCCATTGACCTTGGCACCGCCAATACCCTAATTATTCATCGGGACACTATCGTGGTGGATGAACCGTCCATCGTTGCCATGGACCGCAATACCGGCAAAGTCATTGCCATCGGTAAAAAGGCCCAGCAGATGCATGGAAAAACGCATGAGAACATCAAGACCATTCGTCCCCTTAGAGACGGGGTCATTGCAGACTTTCATGCGGCTGAACATATGATTCGAGGAATGATTGCCATGATCAATCCTGCCAAAAGATTCTTTGCCCCCTCCCTGCGCATGGTTGTTTGCATTCCCTCCGGAATCACGGAAGTCGAAAAGCGCGCCGTACGGGATTCCGCTGAGCATGCTGGCGCCAAAGAAGTTTACCTCATTCATGAGCCCATGGCGGCCGCTATCGGTATCGGTATTGATGTTGAGGAACCCAAAGGGAATATGATCATCGATATAGGTGGCGGAACCTCGGAGATTGCCGTGATTGCCTTGGCAGGAATCGTTTGCGATGAATCCATCCGTGTTGCCGGAGACCAATTCACCGCCGACGTCCTGGAGTATGTCCGGCGTCAACACAATATGCTGGTTGGTGAGCGAACTGCGGAATTAATCAAAATCAATATAGGCTCGGCCTTGACCACCTTGGAAGATCCACCACCCCCTATGCCGGTGAGTGGCCGAGATTTGATGACCGGGATACCACGGGAAATCACTTTGACCTATTCCGAAATCGCGACTGCACTGGATAAGTCCATTTCCAAAGTGGAAGGCGCTATCCTCAAAGCGTTGGAAATCACTCCACCTGAGCTTGCATCCGATATTCATGAGACTGGGATTTACCTCACTGGCGGTGGAGCCTTGATTCGTGGTTTGGATAAAAGAATTAGTGCCAAAACCAAACTAAAAGTTATTGTCGCTGAGGATCCCCTGCGTGCCGTCGTTCGTGGCACCGGAATTGCCCTCAAGAATATCCATCGTTTCCAATTCCTGATGACCTGACCTCAAAATGGGTGGACTGGCGCTTTGGCTGTTCAAATACAGATCTCTTGCATTATTTATTCTCCTAGAGTCCATAGGGGCTTGGATGACATTTTCGGGGGTTTCGTACCATCGCAGCAGGTTAAACCAATTCCAAATTGAAATCGCTGGCAATTACCAATACCGAATCCATCGGATCACACGGTTTATGGGCCTTGATGAAGAAAATATAAAGCTTAATCAAGAAATCACCGCTCTAAAACTGCAATTCTCCGCAAAGAATGGTGCCAACGATTCCATCAAGGGTCAAATCGCAACTTCCAACCAACAAGGTACCCTAAGCCCCCTTCAACGAAACACATTCTTGTGGCCGGATTCCGGTATCCTGCTGGATTTCGCAGCCCCTGCAAGAGTTGTTTTTTGCGGCTTGGGAAATCAACAAAACTATTTGTTACTGGATCAAGGTTCCCTTCATGGTATTCAACCACGCATGGCTGTTTTGCAAGGCAACAAAATTGCGGGGCAAGTCCAAGCCGTATCCGAACATTTTGCCCGTGTTGTGCCTTTGATCCACACCAAGATGAGAACCAGCGCCTTGCATCCCAAATCACAAACCATTGCCTCCTTGGTCTGGGATGGCTTTTCGACCCGTTATGCAGAACTCCTCGATTTTCCTATTCACATTCCCATCAAAATTGGAGACTCTTTGGTAAGCAGTTCATATTCCGCCGTCTATCCTCCCGGACTTCGCCTAGGAAGGGTGGATCGTGTCGAAATCATTCCAGGAGCAGTCACCTACAAAATTCGTGTGGTGTTGGCAACGGATTATCGCCAATTGGATCATGTTCAAGTCATTCGTCCTGCGCTGCAAAGTGAACGCGAAAAAATCTTGCCTCAAGACCTTAATTAACCACATCCTGGATCTTTGTTATGAACCGTCGTCCTTGGGTTTTGTTTCTTTTCCTCATCTTCATGCAGGTTTCGGTCTTTAACCGTGTCCAATGGTTGGGTGTGTTCAATCCTATGGTCTATGCCATCGTTCTACTATGGCTACCACTATCTTGGAACAGAGTATTTTCCATGCTTATTGGTTTTGTCGTCGGGTGGTGGATCGATAGCTCTTTCCAAAGCGGTGGCATTCATGCCATGGCATCGGTTTGGCTGATGTACTTTAAACCTTTTTGGGTGAGGTTTACGGTGTCGTCAATGCAACTCCAAGATAATCCTGATCCTGATTTACGTGATATCGAAATTCGATCTTTGGTCTCTTATGCAGGCGGGCTGTTGCTTATGCATCATACCCTCCTCTATACCTTGGAGGCTTTCCGCTGGGCATCGCTCCCCAGCTCCATATTCAAAGGCAGCATCAATACCCTCCTTGTGTCGGGACTCTTGTGGGCCCTCATTCAATGGACCCGTAGTCTGGATTCCAGAAAACTGCAGGACAATCGTTATTGATTCCTGTCGAATGCCAGAATAACCAAAAGAAGCCCAATTTTTCATTAGCATATCGGTATGGACTTTAGTGAAAAATCAGGTTCTGGGAAGGAAAATCGGCATGCCCTTATCTTGGGAATTGTCCTAGTGGTCTTGACTTTGTTTTTGTTTCGCTTGTTGAGTATTCAAATTCTTGACGACGAGTACAGCGAACTTGCCCAACAAAATGCAATCCGCAGGGTGAATGCCTACGCGCCTCGTGGTGTCATCTTCGATCGTCAAGGTCGGAAAATCGTCGTGAACAGACCCATTTATGATCTTATGGTAGTCCCCGGTGAATTGCCCAAGCCCTTGGACACCTTGGAATTAGCAGGTCTCCTTCGAATTAATTATGATGAACTCTGTAAACGACTCCTCAAAGCAAAAAAATATTCCTTGTTTAGACCCAGTCTCTTGCATGCTCAAATTCGTGTAGAAGACTTTGCACAGGTTCAAGAAAGGCTACACGATTTCAGTGGAATTTATGCAGAGACACGAACGGTCCGGACTTATCTCTACCCCTATGCTGCCCACCTTCTAGGTTATGTTGGGGAAGCTTCTCCCGAACTCATTGCAAAATCCAATGGAGAATACAGAGCGGGTGATTATGTGGGGGTTAGTGGTTTGGAGAAAACCTACGAAAACTACCTCAAAGGGAAACGAGGAGTGCAATACCGGTACGTTGATGTCCACAACAGAGAGGTCGGTCGGTACAAAGACGGAGCCTTTGATTCACTCCCTATCCCTGGCGAAGACTTGCATTTGGGCCTGGATATCGAGTTGCAAGTTTATGCCGAAAAACTCATGGCCAACAAAAAGGGATCGGTGGTCGCCATTGAACCGTCCACTGGGGAGATCCTAACCATGGTATCGGCCCCGGGATACGACCCTGGGCTCTTGGTAGGCAATGTAAGAGGAAGAAATTACCGCAAACTCCAACAGGATCCCTTGAAGCCCCTCTTCAACAGGCCTCTACAGGCTATGTATCCGCCAGGCTCTATTGTGAAATCATTGCAGGCCCTTGTCGGACAGGAACTGAATCTCATTCACCCTGAAACTCGTTTTCCTTGCGGCGGAGGATATGCCATTGCCGGCCACACTGTCAAATGCACCCACAAACACAGTGCGTTGAACCTGGAGGAATCCATCCAACATTCATGCAATCCTTATTACTGTTATGTGTTCAAAACCGTTGTGGACCAAAACCACGGAAGAAGGCCTCGAGAAGGCTATCGGATTTGGTATGAATACATGAAGAAATTTAATCTTGGCCGCAAATGCGAAGTGGATCTCCCCAACGAACGGAAAGGCATTGTACCAAGTCCCGATTATTACGATAAGATTTACGGCAAAAACCGTTGGAAATCTTCCACCATCATCTCCTTATCCATCGGTCAGGGTGAATTTGGCATTACCCCCTTGCAAATGGCGCACACCATGGCCATTTTTGCCAACAAGGGGTATTACCATCGCCCTCACTTGGTTCGAAGCATTGGAGTAACCGGTCAGAAAAAAATGAAGTACCGGGAAGAATTCCATATCCCTTTGAAGCCTGACCATTTTCGTGTCGTCCAAGACGCCATGCAGAAAGTTGTCGATCAAGGGACCGCAACGGCCTACGGCAAAATAGACAGCATCACAGTCTGCGGTAAAACCGGTACCGCTCAGAATCCCCATGGCAAAGATCACGCAGTTTTTGTTTGTTTTGCGCCTCGTGAAAATCCACAAATCGCCGTGGCGGTGCTTGTTGAGAATGCAGGATTCGGTGGAGTTTGGGCTGCTCCCGTCGCTAGCTTGATGATTGAGAAATACCTTAAGGGTTATACCAAACGCCGTGATCTCGAGGAGCGGCTTTTGAAGTCCCGCATACTCCCTTCGGGTTCAGACACTGTTCCAACACCGTTGCTATAACCGGTATGAGGGAGCAGAAAAACGTATTTCAGTTCATTGACAAACCTTTGTTATGGACCTACATTGCGCTAACCTTGATCGGCTGGATTGCTATTTATGCAGCGGTATACAATCCCCAGCATCAGAATCTTTGGGATATCCAACAAAATTACGGGAAGCAAATGATTTGGATTGTGAGCTCATTGCTGATTATGATGGTGCTCTTGTCGATACATCCCCGAATATATCACCACAGCGGGCCTCTGGTTTATCTGATTACCATGGTCTTGGGATTGACAGTAGCTTTCTTGGGGAGAGAGGTCAACGGAGCGCGTGCCTGGTTTGAACTTGGTTCGTTCAGACTACAACCCGCAGAATTCATGAAACTTAGTACCGCCATAATGGTGGCTCATTTCTTTGCTAATCGACCTATTCGGATGGACCAATTTGGTTCGCAAATTATGGCGGGTATATGGCTCTTGATCCCCGTAGCTCTTTTGCTTTTGCAGAAAGATACGGGCAGCGCCTTGGTCTATGCCTCCTTTGTGCTAGTCTATTACCGAGAAGGCTTATCGGTCAATTATTTGATTTACGGATTGGCCATCGCCCTTCTATCCGTTCTCACCTTGTGGCTAGGCTTGAACACCATGTGGATTGCGATTCCGGTGCTGTTGATTTTGTATGTGGCCCTGGCCGCCGATAGCCGTAAGGCCTTCTTCAACGGCATCAAATTGACCATCCCCGCCATGATCCTGGTATCGAGTGTCGGATATGCCTTTGATAATATTCTCCTTGCGCATCAGAAGCAACGCATATTGGTTTTGTTAGGCAAGGTCGATGATCTGCGGGGTGCAGGTTACAACGTGCACCAATCCCTCATTGCAATTGGTTCCGGCGGATTTTGGGGGAAAGGATTTCTGCAAGGAACCCAAACAAAATTTGATTTTGTGCCTGAACAAAGCACTGATTTTATTTTTTGTACCATCGCAGAAGAATATGGTTTGTGGGGATCGATGTTGCTGCTTACCCTCTTTGGCTTTCTATTGTATCGGATTTTTATGATTGCAGAAAGGCAACCCGGGACCTTCGGTAGAGTTTTTGGGTATAGTGTAGGTTGTATCATTTTCATTCACGTCACGATCAATATTGGAATGACCCTAGGGCTGTTGCCCGTCATTGGAATTCCTTTACCCATGATCAGCTACGGCGGATCCTCCCTGTGGTCCTTTACGGCCATGATTGCCATATTGCTTCGACTTGACAGCGGCCGAATGCTTGGTATTCGTTAAAGGAATCCTTTAAGAGAATTCGTAAAGAATACAAATCAGGCAATCCTAGAACCTTTCGAGCTCAAAATGGTTATAAAAGGTATTCCTCTAAAGCCAACAAGCAATGCGTAAATTCTTAAACTACTTTGTGGAAGTCTTTAAACCCAAAGGGGCTCACCAAACCCGCAATTTCAACTTGAGAATGATGCACGGAATCAATCGAATCAGCATTTTGATGTTTGCCGCAGGTCTTTTGGTCTTGATTTATAGAGCCTTTTTTAGGTAAAATGCTCAAAGGGGCATTGCAATTCGGACCAACCTTTACGAAATTTTGCTCCAATTCTTGCCTTGACCATAAAACCTGGCGTAGGCATTCACCAGTTTACCGCTAAGCTCGCCAGTTCCATGAGGATCAGTCACCAAAATCTGTTCCGCGTGCAACCTCGCCTTGTGCATCAAGTGGCTGTCTTCAACCAAATCTGAAAATCTGAGTTCCATACTGCCACTTTGTTGAGTGCCCGCCAGATCCCCTGGACCACGCATTTTTAGGTCCATTTCGGCAATTTCAAAGCCGTCGTTGGTCGAGGCCAAAGCCTTCAATCGCTGAATGGCTTCCTCCGAAGGCTTATCCTTGTGCATAAGGATGCAATACGACTGCTCCGAGCCACGGCCCACCCGACCGCGCAATTGATGCAATTGGGCCAGACCAAACCTTTCCGCATTTTCAATCACCATCACGGAAGCGTTAGGAACGTTAACTCCGACCTCAATAACAGTGGTAGCCACCAATAAATTGGCAACGCCTTTCACAAAGCGCCGCATTTCTATATCGCGATCCGCGGATTTCATTTGCCCATGGACCACAGCCAAACGAAAATGAGGAGGGGGAAATGCACGCAACATGGCCTCGTATCCGTCATACAAAAACTTTAGGTCCGCTTGCTCGGTTTCTTTGATGGCCGGATAGACCACATAAACCTGGCGCCCGGCTTGTATTTGTTGTTCCAAGAAACGAAACATCTTGAGGCGTTTGGACTCTGCGGTCACCAATGTCTGTACAGGCTTACGACCAGCAGGTAATTGATTCATGATGGAAACCTCCAAATCTCCGTACCGCGTCATCGCCAAGGTTCGGGGGATGGGTGTAGCGGTCATCACCAAAATATGGGGAGCAAGACCGGCCTTGGCCCATAGCTTAGCCCGTTGCTCCACCCCAAACCGATGCTGTTCATCGATAACAGCTAAGCCCAGCTTTGCGAAATGCACATGCTCCTGTATCAAGGCGTGAGTGCCTACCAAAAGATGAAGACTTCCATCGTACAATTCTTGTAACAATTCCTTACGCGCCTTGCCTTTGACCTGTCCTGTAAGTAACCCGCAGCGAATCGGCAAATCACCCAACATGGCTTGGATGGTATCGTAATGTTGCCTGGAGAGTAACTCCGTAGGAGCCATCAAACAAGCTTGATACCCGTTATCTGCAGCCAACAACATGCTCATCAATGCCACCATGGTCTTGCCACTGCCCACATCGCCCTGCAGCAAACGATTCATCTGCCTACCTGTTCCAAGATCTGCTCTAATTTCTTTGATCACTCTTTTCTGGGCATCGGTGAGTTCAAAAGGCAAACGTTCATGAAAAAAACGAAGAAACATATCGCCCACTTTTTCAAAAACTGGTCCAGGATTTTGGAATTTCCTGTTGCTTTTGAGTCGCAAAACCCCGAATTGCAAAAAAAATAATTCCTCGAATTTGAAGCGGTGAAGGGCCTTGGCCAATTGAGCAGGATCATCCGGAAAATGAGCCTGCTCCAAGGCTTCCCAACGGTTCATCAAGGACTCTGCATCCACGACATATGCCGGCAAAATTTCAGAGACATTGCCCGAAACTTGATCGAGGGCTTGACGGACGACACCTATCCACCAACGATTGTTCAAATTTCGTTGCCGTAATTTATCGGTCAAGGAATACATGGGGCTGAGGGAAGGTCCTGATTTCTTGCTCCACTCTTCCCATAAGGTTAACTCAGGATGCGCCATTTGAACCTGCCCCTTGTACTGGCTCACTTTTCCAAACACAAGGTACTCTTCCCCTTTACGAATGCTGGATTCCGCCCACTGAACAGATTGAAACCAAATCAATTCCAAATAATGTTGGCCATCGGTAAGGGTCGCCACCAAACGAGCTGCTTTGCCTGTTCCTACCTTTTCAATCCTCAGAATTTTGCCTCGGGTTTGCACAAATGTAGGACCTTCAACCAGTATCCCCAAGGAATGAACCTCAGATCTGTCGAGGTAACGGTATGGGAAATAGGTCAACAAGTCATAGTAAGTCTTCAAACCCAATTCCGATTCGAGCCAGGCAGCGCGTTGCGGACCAATCCCTTTGAGGTAAGCTAAATCATAAAACAAAGGATGTTCCGGCATACGGCAATTGAATTGACACTCAAGTACCCATACCTTACCAGCGCAGAGTCGCCAAAATTCGCCGCATATCCTTTAGCAGATAGGCGCTGTAAGGCTGCAAGGAATCGCTGTTGGGACTTACTTCAAAATAGAGTGACCCCCGTAAATAATGCTTAACACTATCCGTAACATAAAATTGGGTTTGGCTTGCAGCATCGCCGCCAACTATGTACAAGGTGCCATAAACCTTATGTTCAGGGTAACTGATAATTTCCTCTTCAATCGCTGTTGCCTTTAGGGTATGCTTAAAGGTCATGCGCTGGGTTTCAGCCATCAACACCGCCAAAGCATCCCTCCGGTCAACCTGTCGCCCGTCCTCGTAACGAACACCTTCGATGGGATGATAGGATAGATGCCATTGAGCTCCCAATGCGGGATAGGACAAATTCATCCATTGAGGATCGTTGGACGGTGACTTCGACGTGTTATGAGGGAGTCCTGAAGGATCCACACATACAGGATTGGCCGCAGCATTGTATTCAAAGACTACTGGAAGGCAATTCCCCTGGTATTGAGCCAGCTGAACCGGCGGGAGTATCGCACGAGCATAGGCATAGGGCCTTGCCACAGAGTCGTCGGATTGACAAGCGACAAAAAATCGCTGTCCTCCTACCATCAATACCATGGCCGTTATAACGCTTACCCACTCGGCCTTAACTCGAAGAAAGTGAGAAACTACTTGCCTCATTGCGCCGTTTTAGGGGGCACTTGGTACGTCAGGTGCATGGCCATGATCCTGCGATGATCCGCTTGAATGACTTTGAATTCAAAGCCGTGATGACGAAGGACCTCCCCTTGCAGAGGAATTCTCCCCTCCAATTCCAGGACCAAGCCTGCCAAGGTCTCGACTCCCTCCAAAATAGCTTGAAAAGGCGAAAAATCCCACCCGGTTTCTCTGGATAAATCCTGCAAGAGCATTTTGCCGGCTACCCAATAGCAATCTCGATCTAGGCGCCGGCACAGACGTTGTTCATCCGTATCGAATTCATCCTGAATTTCACCGACAATTTGTTCCAAAGCATCTTCCAAAGTCACCAATCCCGAAACGCCTCCATATTCATCAATCGCCAAGGCCATATGCATTCTTCTGGCTTTGAATTCTGTGAAAAGCTCATCAAGATGCTTGGTGTCGGGTACAATATACGGTTTACGCAACAATTCCTGCCATCGAAAGATCTTGTTCTGATTGAGCCTGGAAAATAAATCCTTAAGATACAAGATACCCACCACTTGGTCCAAGTTATCGCGGTAAACAGGAACTCTGGAATATCCCCATTCTCGTAATTGAGGAAGAATTTCCTCCAATGTCGCCTGGTAATCAATCGCTTGAATATCCTGACGTGGGACCATGATTTGCCTGACCTCAAGTTCTCCGAATTTAACAATACCTTTGAGCAGGTCCATCTCGGATCCTCCGCGATTGCCTTCTGTTCCAAAAGTCAAGTCAATGGCCTGGTTAATTTCGTCCTTGGAGACTTGCACGTGTTTGGATACCATCCAACGATCCATGAAGCCTGAACTTTGCATCAACAGCCAAATTATTGGGTTGAAGAGAAACTCCGAAACTTGCAAGGGCCAACTGAACCAACGAGCAACACCCATTGGATTTCGGGACGCGTATACCTTGGGCAAAATCTCTCCTGCAAAAACAATGATTGCGGTGACTCCAAAGGTTTGAAGCAAGGTAGGCAACCAAGGCATCCCCGGAAAAGTCAATACCTTGAATAACAAATAATAAAATAAAAGAATGATGGTAAGATTCACAACATTATTTCCAATAAGCAGATTCGCCAAGAGACGCTTAGGATTGGAAAGATGACGCAAGACCCTACGATCGGAAGGCAATCCGGAATTTCTTAATTGATCCAAATTCAATCGGCTCAAAGAAAAATATGCTGTTTCACTCGCCGAAAACATCGCTGAGCATAATACAAAAAAAATAATGAGCGGGGGCCAGGTGCCTAGGCCCAAATCAACAGCCAAAAAAAGTTCTTCCGGGGGGTCATCCATAGGTTGTGGGGTCGTCAATATCCTAGGGCGAAGCTAGGGTTCAATAAGGGAGATCCGACGAAGGCTCAGACGGAGGGGCTGAGGAGCCTGTGGTGGAACCTTGGACATCAGCCCTGGACAAGAGCACCATTTGATCGCCGATGATTTCGGTGGTATACCGTGTGTGACCATCCTTATCGTCCCATTTACGGGTAGAAAGCCTCCCTTCGATATAGATCTGCCCTCCCTTGCGGCAATAAAGTTCAGCGACATCCGCCAAACCACGCCACAAAACAATATTATGCCATTCGGTCCGGGTTTGTTTATTGCCTTCCCTGTCCTTGTAGGTTTCCGAAGTAGCTAAAGGAAAGGTAGCAATTTTGGCTCCATTGTCCAAAACTTTAACTTCGGGATCCTTGCCGAGGTTGCCGATGAGCATGGCTTTGTTGAGTCCTCCCATATTCCAAAGTTAATTCCCGAGCATACAATTCCAAAGGCCTGGGCATGGGAAATTCATTCAGCTGATCCAACTTGACCCACAAGGCATGGGGAATCTCCGGCCGTTCTTGGGAAACAGTTAACGCCAAATGGATGGTCAGCGCCCTATGCGATAAGGTATGCTTGATAACCTGGACGGTCTGGCTCGTTGAAAACAGATTGTGGTCAAGCGGCGGCTTCTGCCGCAAACCCTCCACCCTGTAAAACTCATACAGCCCTGCCCATATCCCTTCATCAGGCCGTTTGATCAAGGCCACGTATCCCTTGCAGAGGATTACGAAATAATGTATGCTCTCCTTGGTAACCACTATTCGGCGCGATTTGGCCGGCAAATCCGCGATACGACCTTCCAACCTGGCGATGCAGCGATCTGACCAAAAGCAGTCATTGCACAGAGGTTTTTTGGGCTTGCACAAAACGGCCCCCATGTCCATCATGGCTTGGTTATAATCCCCGGGTCTGCTTTTCGCTAGCAAATGGGTTGCCGCATCCTGTATCCACCGCATGCCTTCCGGACGATCGTAGGGAATAGTGGCCCCAAAGGCCCTGGACAAAACCCGGATGACATTACCATCCACAACCGGCACCGGAAGTTCAAAAGCTATAGAGGCAATGGCCGCCGATGTATACGCCCCAATTCCAGGTAAACGCTTCAGCGCCTCAATATCTTGAGGCCAATGACCAAGTTGAGAAATTATAATGGCGGTTTGGTGCATTAAATGCGCCCTTCGATAATAGCCCAATCCTTGCCATAACCGAAGAACGTCCTCCAAAGGCGCACTAGCAAGGGCATCCACGGTGGGGTATGCCTTCAAAAACCGAATAAAATAAGGGGTTCCTTGCTCCACCCTAGTCTGTTGCAAAAGCACCTCAGAGAGCCAAATCGCATACGGATCTCTGCTCCCCCTCCATGGCATTACCCGCTTATCGGCATCATACCACTTCATCAAACGCCTAATCCACAAAGGTTTGTGATTCTTTTGCAATGGAAAATAATTTTGGTTCTGTTCCCAAAGGATTGGTTAAACCTTAAGATTGTGCGTTATATTTGCCCTCCCTTTGAGAAAAAGAAGGCCTATTTCCAACCAAAATAACGCTTATTTCACCCAAATACCCTTTCTGATTTTTCTTATCAATCCAATTTTCTTACATTTTTCAAACCTTTAAAAACTAAATCATGACCAAAGCTGATTTGATCCGCCAGATTGCAGACGAAACCGGAGTCGAAAGAGTCGATGTGGCCCAGAGTGTGGAAGCCCTCATCGCTGTTGTCAAGAAATCACTCAAAGGCGGGCAGAGTATTTATATGCGCGGTTTTGGTAGTTTCATCGTGAAGAAAAGGGCCAAAAAATTAGCCCGGAATATCTCTCGCGGAACCACGGTGGAAATCCCTGAGCATTTTGTGCCCAGCTTCAAGCCCAGCAAGCAATTCGTGGATTTGGTCCGTAAAGGCCCCAAGAAAGGCCGCTAAGACATGAGCCCAAGACCCCTGCTCCTGCTAACCCTCTGCCTTTTGGTTGGGACGACGTTGTGGGTATGGGGTAAGCGCAGTGCCCTTCAACCCGGCGGAAAGAGCGATACCGACCAATCCGCCCAATCCCCTGGGGTTTCTTTGGATGTCCGTACCGTCTTGGCCTCCAAAATCGAAGGTTTAGACCCCAAGGATCGTCAAAATTTCCTTAAGGTTCAAGCCTCGCTGGACAGCCTTGGGGATCGACCTGCGCAGAGCGCAGGCGTTTGGAAGAGCCTATCATCGTTCTGGCTTACCCGAGAAGATTTGCTTGGGGCTGCCCTTTGCTTGGATATGGCGAGTGACCTCCAACCTACCTCTGATGATTTTAGGGATGCTGGGCTTTACTACGGCTCTGCGGTGCATTCCCTTATGGAGGAGGATTCTGCCACCGCCACTTTCTGCCGGAACCAGTCCACGGTGATGCTGGCCAAAGCCCTGGAAAGCAAACCTGATGATTTGGACCTCAAAGCCGATTGGGCGAATGCCTTGGTGCAATCCAGCCCAGCACCCATGCAAGGCGTTCAAGTTCTTTTGGAAATCATTCGTACAGAACCCAAGCATCTCAAAGCGCACTCTCATCTTGCCAAATTGGCCATCGAGAGTGGGCAATTTCCCAAAGCCATTGCTCGCTTCAAGAACTTACTTTCTTGGTATCCTAGTCTTGGCTCGGCCTACCTGGGACTAGGGGAAGCCTATTTCCGCATCGGAAACAAAGACAGTGCCGTCATCTACCTCCAACAATACCGAGGTCTGGTCCAAGACCCCGAAACTCAACAACAGATAGACAACTATCTACGTCAAATTAATCCTTAAACCAAAACCCTTATGCCTTGCGGTAAAAAAAGAAAACGTCATAAAATGGCAACCCACAAACGCAAAAAGCGTTTGAGAAAAAATCGCCACAAGAAAAAATAATTCCGGCGTAGGCCTATTCGGCTTTACCCCAACCTTCCTTGGTTTGTTTCGAAGTCCGCATAGCCCATGGTTATACCCTTGGGCTTTTGGGCTTTGTGATTACTTTGTTTTACCCACAGGGCTTAAGTCGGATTTCCTTTATCGTTCTGAACCGTTACGTCTGGAACAAAAAAACTATTGTTTTGAGTAAATCACTTTTTGTCAGCCATTCCAGTCAAGGCTTTGTTTTTGCCATGACCGACAACCGCCGTCTTATCGAATACGGCGAGGAAACCAACGAGAAAGCCTTCCAGGTTGGGGATATATATTGGGGCGAGGTCCGGAAAATCAACCCTTCGCTTAATGCTTGCTTCGTGGATGTGGGCGATGAGAAAGACGGTTTCCTGCATTACTTGGATTTGGGAGAACAGTTCGCAACCATGCGCAAATACTTGGCCGAATTAAGTTCAGGCAAGCGTAAGCCAGGAATGCTTCAACACTTCGACAGGGTAGAGGCTTTGCCCAAAGAAGGGCAAATCGGAACATACCTCCAAAAAGGCGACCGCATTCCTGTCCAGATTACCAAGGAACCCATCAACTCCAAAGGTCCCAGAGTCACCGCGTCCTTGTCCCTGGCTGGAAGGTTTTGTGTGGTGCTCCCCATGGACAGCGGCGTTTCCGTTTCCAGAAAGATCTCCGATGCCGAAGAGAAAAAACGCCTGAAACAAATTGCCGCTCAAGGTCTTCCACGCAATTTTGGAATCATCATTCGTACTGCTGCTATAGGTGCAGGTGCGGACGAAATTCAGAGCGATATCCGGGACTTGGTGGATAAGTGGAAAGAAATTAGCCGCAAGCTAGTTGCCGCCAAACCCAGGGACCTCATTAGCAAAGAAATAACTAGAGTAACTGGATTGCTTCGGGATCTACTCAGCGACCAATTTGACCAAATCCAAGTGGATCACCCCGGAATGGCCGAACAACTCAAAGAATATATCCACGGTATCGCTCCCGACAAGGTTAATTTGGTGCAGGTTTATAAGGGAAAAGTGAATATGTTCGAGCACTATGGTCTCGATAAACAAATCAAAGGCTCCTTTGGCACCACCGTTACCATGCCGGGGGGAATATACCTGGTGATCGAACACACGGAGGCCCTCCATGTCATCGACGTCAACAGCGGGAACCGATCCAAGAAAGACACGGACCAACAAGAACATGCCCTGCAAACCAACCTTGACGCAGCAGAAGAAATTGCAAGGCAACTCCGACTACGGGACATGGGTGGTATCATCGTCATCGATTTCATCGATCTACGATCGGCCGAACAGCGCAAGACCCTCTTGGACAAAATGATTCAGCTTATGTCCACAGACCGAGCGAAACATCATATTCTGCCAATGTCGAAATTCGGCCTAATGGAAATTACCCGGCAAAGGGTAAGACCTGCTGTTCAAATTTCAACCCAAGAACATTGTCCGGCTTGCAACGGGACTGGCAAAACAGGGCCTAGTTTACTGATCACCGACCAAATAGAAAGTCGATTGGATTATTTGTTGCAGAAAAACGGAGAGTCCAAAATCACCGTAGTCGCTCACCCCCATTTGGCCGCCTATTGCAAGGCTGGTTGGCCTTCGCTTCAAATGAAATGGTGGTTGAAATACCGCAAATGGATTCGCATTCAGGCTGATAACCAAAGGCTCATGGGGGAATATCGCTTACTCAACAGCAAAGGCGAAAACATCCCCCTTTAGCGAGAACATCCCGTTCTAGCGAGAACATCTCCCTCCAACGAGAACTCCCCCTTAGTCATGTTCACACCAAGGATCTCCTCCACCCTCTCCCGAAACTTCTGGAACTCACCCGCAGGACCGGAGGCATTTGGTGTCGCTTGAATTCGCAGCGCTTCATCATGTCCATAACACGACGAACCAAATCAGGGTCGTGACCTTTCAGCATCAAACCCTCTTCATCCAGACCACCTTCAACGCGATCCATCAAGATTGCATCCAACATAGGGTAAGGCGGCAAGGAGTCAGAATCCAATTGACCAGGCCGAAGCTCCGCACTAGGGGCGGCCTCAAGGATACTCGAAGGAACCCATTCCCTATCAGAATTCCAGGAATTTGCCAACGCATAAACCTGTGTTTTATACAAATCCCCAATCACGGACAGGCCCCCTCCCATGTCTCCGTACAAAGTGCTGTATCCCACAGCGGCCTCACTTTTGTTACTTGAATTCAACCACATCGCGCCATATTGGTTGGAATAGGCCATCAGGAACAACGC